>CAVFBE010000028.1:0-22383 GCA_963620745.1 Muribaculaceae bacterium
TTGCAAAGGAGGTGATACTATGAATCAAAGAGTTTTTATGATGATTATCATAATGGCCTTGTTCATAGCAATCCTTGCACTTGTAGTGGCATTAGCTACGTTGCTATGAGTGCTTTAAAAAGGAAGAAGCTACTCTAACTGGTGCATTAGAGTAGCTTTCTAAAAATCTGCCGCCAGGAGGGGGACGCCCCTTCCAGCTAACATCATTGTAAAACGTAAGGAAAAAGAAGTCAACAGCCAGCGGAGCTTGAACAATTGTGCACCTTATCGGGTATAAAAGCAGAACGAAACGACAAATATATACCCTTTCGGGTATGTATTTGTGAAAAAGAATTGAATATATACCCGAAAGGGTGTATATTTCTTTTAGTATCTTGTAATGGGGTGTAAAAATGAGTACCATTGGCAATTTTGTAAAGCAAAATAGACGGGCTGCTGGCCTGACACAGGAAGAGTTTGCTATTCGGTCCGGCCTTGGCCTTCGCTTTGTCCGGGAGTTGGAGCAAGGAAAAGAAACTGTTCGCCTGGACAAAGTCAATGTGGCTCTTTCTATGTTTGGTATGGAAGCCGTACCTGGCAGGAAGGATAAATAAAAATAAGAACAAGAAAGCAGCGTTGCCGCATGGCAACGCTGCTCCCTTTTGGTAATATGCACTCTATATGTACGGTATCCAGGGGTTATTCAAAATTTTTGAATACACGTTCATAACAACCCAACGCGTCATCTACAATGTCAATTGCATCATACGGGAAGTAGGTTTTCCCGCCGTTGGCAATAATAAGGCCTTCTGCTGCAAGTGCCATGGAGAATTCAATGTAGTTCTGGTAAGCGCTCTTTACCTGATCGTTATATTCCGGATCTTCCGGTTTAAAGAAATAGGGGATGTGTTGAATGCCGTGTACGTCAATGTGCAGGATGGATCTGTGGTTGAAGATCAGGGCGGGAACATCATACTGTTCGGAGATGTCGGCAATGCCCTGCATGAAGTAGGTTACGGTTTTGTCCAGCTCTTCATGGACGTTCTTCTTGTCCAGTTCCTTAATGACGGTAATACCGGCAAGGGTGGTAAGGGGGTTGGCGGATAGGGTGCCGCCGACCTTAACTTTGGTGTTGGTGGTCCACTGAACACCGGCGCTCAGCATTTCCATAATGTCTCTTCTGCCGCCGATGCCACCGCTGCAGCCGAAGCCGCCACCGATGATTTTACCAAAGATGGTAATGTCAGGATATACATTGAAATAGCCCTGTGCGCCGCCCATGCCCATGCGGAAACCGGTAACTACTTCATCAAAAACAAGCAGGATACCGTATTTGTTGCAGAGCTCCCGGGCGCCGGCTACGTATTCTTTGGTGGTTGGAACGGCGCCGCTGTCCTGGCCTAACGGCTCCATGAAGAAGGCGGCAACGCCTCCGTCATCCTGGTACTGCTGCATGGCTTCTTCCAGTGCGGCAAGGTCATTGACCGGAACCTGGTGTGTGTATTGGAAACAGTCGGAGGGGATGCCGTTCAGCATGCCGGCAGCGGCGTTGTCTGCGTTGTAGACAATCTGGTCCGACCATCCGTGGTAACCACCTACCAGCCGTAAAATATGTTTCTTATTGGTATAAGCTCTGGCCAGACGGAGCGCAATAATATTGGACTCTGTTCCGGACCCCAGTGCGCGATACATTTCAATATGCGGCATATAGTGGTGGATTAATTCCGCCAGTTCCCGTTCATACGGGCTGTACAGGCCGGTAATCATGTTGTTTTCGGCAATTTCCTTGCAGGTGGCTTCCACAACAGCCGGGTAGGTGTTACCCAAGATGGTCGGACCACCGGCGCACAGGAAATCAATATACCGGTTTCCGTCAATATCATAAAGATAGGGGCCGGCGGCGCGATTCACACTCAGCGCAAACGGATGGTTGTTTGCCAGATTGTGCTGGATACCACCCGGAATGGTCTGCTGGGCAAGTTCCGCTTCCTTCTTGGAACCGTCACAGTGTTCATCAAACCATTTTAAATACTGATCCACTGCGCTCCGCTTCAGGTGCTTCCGGTGCTGCATCAGCTCTCCGGCCTGGGCATGAATGGCCTCATAATCATATGCGTCAATATACTTAGACAAGAAAATCTCCCTCTTTCCTTTCTGTATTTTTTGCGATTTAGCTTCATAAATTACTAATTAATTTTTATATTGTAAGTATAAAATGCTTTTTGCCGCATTGCAATAATAATCTTTCAAAAATGGGAAGTTTTTGGCTTAACTGCGTGAGTTCTGACTCACACGGAAAATAGCAAATTGCCTTATTGACAAGCTGAAAATCTGTTTTTATACTGGAAATGCAATATTGCTGTGCCTATTAAATTAACAAGTCAAAATCAAACGATTTGGAGGAACCAGTATGAAAGAGAAGTCATCCAAAACCGGCAAACTGCCGTTCAGAGACAAATTTATCTGGTGCGCTCAGGGCTTTGTTGCAAGTCTTCCCTGGGTTATCGTTGGTTACTATCTGTTATATTTCTATACAGATTACATGAAGATCAGCGCAGCACTGGCAGGTACCATCATGGCCGGCGCCAAAATCTTTGACGCCTTTACCGATATGTTAATTGGTGGCCTGGTAGATAACTGCCACTTTAAATGGGGCAAATTCCGTACCTGGATTCGCTTTGCCATCCCTGCCAATATTATTCTGTGGCCGTTAATGTGGGTTGCAGTAGAAGGACACATGACCCTGAACATTGTCCTTGCTGTTATTGCTTACGGTTGCATGGGTGCCATTGGCTGTACGTTATATTACATTCCTACCAACTGCCAGCTGCAGGTTCTGACCGATGATGAAGGCGAACGTGCTTCCCTGGTTGCCTGGAAAGGCGTTGCCGGATCCATTGCTTCCGTTGTAGCCGTTGCCGTCTTCATGCCGATGGTTAACTGGTTTGGCGGAAACAGCAGCAGCTTCCTGCTTTCCGCAATTGTTCTTGGTATTCCGTATGTTGGCCTTCTGATTGCGGACTATGTAATGTCCAAGAAGTATGAACTGAATCCGGACGGTACCTGGAAGGAAGAACTGGAACTGAAGGACAGCAGTGGTGAAAAGCCGAAGATCAGCCAGCAGTTCAAAACCCTGTTTTCTAACAGACCTGCGGTTATTGCCGTTATTGGTATTTTCCTGATGTATGTTATTCAGGCATTCCGGTCCTCTGCCGCAGTTTATGTATTTAACTATTACTTTGAAATGCCGGACATGGGCACCATTGCCCTGACCGCCATGACCATTGCCGCCGTTGTTGGTGCGTTGGTTATGAACCCGGTTATCAAACTGCTGAAAGATACCAACCGTGCTTATATCCTTTGGACTATCCTCCTGGTTATTGACAGCGTTATCTTCTATGTGCTTGCCAAGACCATGAGCTTTGATGCCGCACAGAAATCCCTGTCCTGGGGCCTTCTGTTCTGGCTGTTTATCCTGGGTGGCTTTATCCAGGGTGCGTACTACAACTTCTGTTATCTGGAACTGCCAATGGCCGTAGAATACGGTACCTGGAAGAATGGTTATAACCAGTCTGGCTTCATTTATTCTTTGAACGGCTTTACCCTGACCGCCGGCGGCGCAATTGGTACCGCATTAGTTGGTTTTGCCCTCAGCGCTATCGGTTATGAAGAAGGCGTGGAACTGACAGCTTCTATTAAAGAAGGACTCTTGTTTATTGGTATGATGGCACCGGCCCTGCTTGGTGTAGCACACGCCGTTGTACAGCTGTTCTTCGGCATTAATGAAAAACAGTATGCGCAAATTAAGGCAGACCTGGCTGAGCGGGAAGCTACAGCCGAAGCGCAACATGAAGTAACAGAGGGTGCTCCGACAGAGGAGCCTGCTCCGGTAGCGGAAGACGATCCTGCAGAGGAAGTAACTGCAGAAGTAGTAGAAGAAACCGTATCGCAGTAAATGCACGCACGCCAAAGGAATTAAATCATGAAGAAATATATTCTTGCGTATGATTTCGGCACAAGCGGAGTAAAAGCTGCACTGGTTGGGTTTGACGGAACCCTGTATGGATATGAAACGGGTGCCTATCCGCTCCTTTCCGAACAGCAGGGTTACGCAGAACAGAACCCCACGGATTACTGGAATGCCATCTGTAGCTCCACCAATGCCGTTATAAAGAAATTAGATGTGCCAAAGGACAGCATTTTGGGTATGTCCTTTGGTACCCAGGGAATGGGTATTATTCCGGTAGACGAAGCCGGAGAAGTCCTGCACAACAACATTACCTGGATTGACAGTCGTGCCAGAAAACAGGCCGACGAAATTAATGAAAAACTGGATGACCACGTGGTAGACGCCAGTGACACCCTTTCCAAACTTTTATGGTACAAACAGAATAAACCGGAGCTTTATGCCAAAACCAAATATATTTTGGATTGCACCGGCTTCCTGGTACTGAAAGCAACCGGAAAGTGCGTGGCAGATTATACCGGATCCGCGCCCTATTCCCCTATCCCTGCAATAGATGACTACCTAAAAAATCTCTATGTTACTGCGGGCCTGGATCTGGAAAAGTTTCCACCACTCATTCCGTGCTCCGGCTATGTCGGAGATCTGACCCCGAAAGCAGCAGAAGAACTTGGGGTAACAGAAGACGTTCAGGTTTACATGGGCGTAGTGGACGTTACAGTTGCTGCCATTGGCGCAGCCTGCTGCAAAAAAGGAGATGTCCATGTTTACCTTGGCACCTCCGGCTGGATCTCCGCCATTACCGGCTCCGAATATCTGACCGATGTCAGCACCGGCATTTACCAGCTTCCTAGCGTAGATGTTAATGCGCTGATTTACGGAGGCTGTGTACAGTCTTCCTGCCTGGCACTGGACTGGACCATTGACCGCTTTTACCACAAGGAAAAAGAAGAGCTGGGAGAGGGTGTTTATCCCCTGATTGAAGAGGAAACCTGTCAGGTACCGCCGGGCTCCAACGGGGTGTTTGCGTCGCCCTGGTTAATGGGCGAACGTTGCCCCATTATGGACGAAAAAGCCCGCGGCGTGTTTATCGGCCTGTCCAATCTGACCACCCGTGGCGATTTAGTCAACGCCATGATGGAGTCTATTGCCTTCAGCCTGCGGATGCAGATGGATTATTATCAGCATGACACCGGCATGTGGCCGGAGAAAATCGGCGCCATTGGCGGCGGTGCCCTCCGTGACCACTGGATGCAGATGATGGCTGATATTATGAATACGCCGGTTTACCGCCCGAAGAATTGCCGGCATGCCGGTGCCCTTGGTGCGGCCGCCATTGTGGCTGTCGGCTCCGGAATGTACAAGGTAGATGAAGTAGACCAGTTCATTCAGCAGGATTGTACGTTTACGCCGATTCCGGGAAATGCAGAACGGTACAGCCGGTTATATGAACAGTGGAAGGAAATTTATCCGTCCCTGAAAGAGCTGTTTTCTAAGATGAACTAAAGTGTAGAGGATACGAATATGACATTGCAGGAAGCCAAAGAACAAGTTGTTTATTATATGCGGGAAATGTACCATCAGGACATGGTAAACCTGTTTGAAGGAAACGTTTCCATGCGTTGGGAGGACCGGTATCTGATTACCCCGTCCCAGACAGACAAAGAAACCATGACAGCTGACATGGTTTTAGAGGTGGATGAGAACGGTACCGTTCTGAATCCGGAATGCGGCAAGAGGCCGTCCTCTGAATTTAAAATGCACCTGCAGGCCTATAAGGTTTGCCCGCAGGTAAATGCAGTAGTGCACAACCATAGTGCGTATGCCTCTGCCTTTGCGGCGGCAGGACTTCCCATTCAAAGTAAGGGCCTTGCCGAAGTGCTGGAAATTTTTGAGGAAATTCCACTGGTTCCGTACGGCCGTCCCGGTACCCCGGAAATTGCCGCCGGATTTGAGGAATACCTTCCCAGATACAGCGCTGTTCTGTTGGAAAACCACGGCATGGTAGCCGTTGGCCCCAATTTGCTTGTGGCGTATTCCCAGGCTCGTGCAGTGGAAAAGATTGCCAAAATTATGATTTGCGCCCGTATTCTTGGGGGCGAAAAACCGCTTCCGGCGGAAGAGGTAGCCGCCTTGCAAGGTCTGGCACAAATGTATAAAAAAGCTTTTTGATCATCTTCAGAGGAGAAGGCCGGGACAATTGTCCCGGCCTTCTCCTTATGTGTTGCGTTACCGCATAATGCTGTCCAAAATCAGTTTCATTCCCGGTTCAAAGCGGTCATAGTGTTTGGTAATAACCAGGTCATGGACAAAGCCGTCCATCATCATAACAACTGTGGCCGGGTCCACGTCCTTGCGGAATTCGTGGCGGTCAATGCCTTCTTCAATTAAGTGGTACAGAATCATGTCGGGCTTGCTGAGGTAAGGTTCGTCATGTGCGCGAGCCAGTACTTCTCCCATGCGAAGGAACACCTTGGAATACTTAACGTCATCGGAAAACCATTCATAGTAAATATCTTCCAGCACCGGACGGATTTTAATGGCGTCCGCGTGGCGGATTTGCAGAATTTCATACAGGTCTTCGTATTCTACCTGTTCTATGGCTAACAGCATGTCATCCTTGGTGGCAAAGTAATTAAAAAAGGTGCCATAGGAAATATCGGCAGCTTCCGCAATTTCACTGATAGAGGTCTGGTCATATCCTTTTTGCTGGATCAGAATCTGTGCGGCACTGATGATGGTGTATTTTTGGTTTAGTTTTTTGCGTTCCCGCCTAGACAATACGGAGGGGTCGTCTATGGGGTTGGCTTTCAAAATCTTGTTAATCATTTTTAAACCTCATATACATATTTATATGTCTCTTACAACAATTCTACCGTACCGCTTTGTGTTTGACAAGAACTTGCATGAAAAGATAGGACTAAATCGCCGGGAATCAGGAGTTCAGGACGTTGTTGATGAGCGTCTTGGCCTGGTCCACCGTGGTTTGGTCAGGAATCATAACGTAAAGGTTCCGGCCGGGCATGGAGTAGGTTTCGGTAGACATGGAGCCGGTACCGGTTACGGTGTAGCTTTCTACGTTCCAGCTGGTGCCGGAGGACAGCTGCTTGGAAACCAGGGAGTACATGGTTTCGGTTGGCATGTTGGTCTGGAAGGTGCCGGACAGCTGATTCATGATGCTGTTGAAGTTCTTCAGTGTGTCTGCGGAGGCAGCTTTCTTGATGACGGCGGTAATAACAGCCATTTGGTTTTTGCCGCGCTGTACGTCCCCTTCGGAGAAGGAGTGACGTTCTCTGGCAAAACGGAGAGCCTGGGCGCCGTTCAGATGGTTGGTTCCCTTGACGTAGGAGTAGCCGTCTACGCTGAAGGCATAGTCAGATTCCACGTCAATGCCGCCCATGGCGTCAATGATGCCTTCAAAGCCGCTGAAGTTCATGCGGACATAGTAGTCAATTTTCTGACCGTAAAGCTGCTCCAGAGTGCTGATGGAGCAGTCAATGCCGTAGATGCCGGCATGGGTCAGCTTGTCCTTGGCGTTGTTCTTTTCCGGGAATGCAACAAAGTAGTCTCTTGGGGTGTTGATCAGCTGTACTGTGCCGGTCTTGGTGTTAACCGCGGCAAGGATGTTGACGTCACTGCGGCTTTTGACGTTGACACTGCCGTAGGTGTCTATGCCGCTGACATAAACCAGGAAGGTGCCGTCTTTGGTGCTGTCGGTAGAACTGGTGTCATCCTTAATTGGGATTTTAACTTCCAGCGTATACAGCGCGCGGACTTTGTCGGCAAAGCCTTCGTAGCCTTCCAGTTCGTCTAAGACGTCAACATACGCCTGATTCATGATGATGGCGCGGGCAGACTGGCTCAGCAGGGCGTCTGCCAAAGAGGCCTGATCCATGTAATCCGTATACGTAACAGCCGTGGAAACGGCTTCATTAATTTTTTCCTGAACGTCTGACACGCCGTCATCATCCTTCAGGCTGCCGACGGTGGTGCCGGCCAGGTCTGACAGGCTCTGGGCCGTGTCGTCTTTCAGTACCAGAACCGAAACCTGAATGGTTTCGTACTTTTCGCCGGTACTGATGTTATTTAAAGTAGAGTCCAATTTATGTACTACTACGTAACCGGCCAGCATGGCAACGGTCAGTAGTACGGAAATAACACTGGTAACAATGGTAGAGACTTTGCTTCTGGCAACCAAAACCAAAATTAAGTCAATGACGGCAACAACCGCGGCGCCCAGAGCCAGATACGTGCCCGGCACCACCTGAATGTCACCTACTTTTACGAACAGCATTACCGCAACGGCAATCTGAACTGCAACAAAGATAAGGGTAATGCCCCGATACTTTCTTGTTCCTGTAGCTGTCATAGGAAACTCTCCTTTTCGGTAGGATATAGATAGGGAATGTGTTTTTGCACGTATACTTTACCCTCTTTGCGGCAATGCTGTAAAGCGCTTTGACCAAATTGTTACATTTAAAAAAGAGGGAAAAAGCAGCAAAAAGAGTTTGCTTTTTTGTGGAAATAGTGTACACTGTTTATGGAGTTAGCAAGTGCTAACTAAAGCGCGCTTGTTCGGTTGCTTTTGGAGTTGCAACCCTGCGGGAAGGGGTATCGGAGTGTCGGAAGAATTGCTGGTACAGCATTGTTCACCAACCTTGGCAGGCATGAAAACGGGAAATCTGTTTTCATGGACCTTTTCCAGCAAGGAAGAGCTGCGCACCTGCATTCGCTGCTGGAATCAACTGTTAGGCGGAAAGGGCTTGCGGGTTTTGCCGTTGCGGATTCAGGGAAACCGTGCCCTGATTTACGTGTACCGTCCAACCCGGCTGTCCAAAGACCTACAGCAGGATGACGCCAGCAAACTGCTGGAACAAAGAGGGTATTGCCCGGAGAATGCAACATGCTGCATCGCCAGGCTGATGAAAATACTCCGCCAAAGCCAGGAATTTCCGCATGAAATTGGCTTGTTCCTGGGCTATCCGCCGGAGGACGTGTCCGGCTTCATTGAACACGGGGCAAGCGGCTGCAAATCCGTTGGATGCTGGAAGGTCTATGGCGATACAGCCACCGCAGAAAAAACCTTTGCCAAATTCAAAAAGTGTACGGCCATCTATTGCTCCCAGTTTGCTAAGGGAAAGTCCATTGAGCGGTTGACAGTGGCTGGCTAAAGAGAACGCTGATTAGGCGGCTGCTTCCTTGCGGTGGCCGCTTAACAATAGAAACTGAAAATAAGAAAGGTAGATTATAATGAGTAAGATTGCAGTTGTATATTGGAGCGGCACCGGCAACACCGAAGCCATGGCTTCCGCTGTTGTTGACGGCGCCAAAGCCGCCGGAGCCGAAGTAGAGCAGTTCACCGCTGCTGACTTTAGCGCTTCCCAGCTTGGAAACTATGATGCAGTAGCCTTTGGCTGCCCGTCCATGGGTTCGGAAGAACTGGAAGACAGCGAATTTGCACCGATGTTTGAATCCTGTGAATCCGAGTTGTCCGGCAAAAAGATTGCCCTGTTCGGCTCTTATGGCTGGGGCGACGGCGAATGGATGCGCAACTGGGCGGAAACCTGCAAGAATGACGGCGCTGTTCTTGCGGCAGAGCCGGTTATTTGCAATGACGCTCCGGATGACGAAGCCACCGAAGCCTGCAAAGCCCTTGGCGCCGCACTGGCATAAGTAAAAAGGAATAAAAAGTACCAAACGAAAGCCCCGGGAGTTTCCTCCCGGGGCTTTCGTGATGCTTTAGTAAAAACGCTTATCTAACAATAATATAAGCAACGTAGGCAACATAAAGGAGAACCATGATGATACCCTCTTTGCGGCCGATTTTTTTCTGCGTCCAGGCCATCAGCCAGACAATGGCAGAGAAGGCAACAAGGACAGCCATGTCAATGAAGTCTGTGGTGGCAAGGCTAAGCGGGCTGATGGCGGAGGACAGGCCAAGAACCATCAGAATGTTGAAAATGTTGGAACCGACGGCGTTGCCAAGGGCAAGGTCCATTTCCTTCTTGCGGGCGGCTACAATGGAAGTAACCAGTTCCGGAAGGCTGGTGCCGATGGAAACAATGGTCAGACCAATTAAGGTTTGGGAAATACCCATGGCAGAAGCCAGGGTGGATGCGGCGTCTACGGTCCAGTCACCACCGAAGGCAATGGCTGCGGCGCCAAGGACAATGTAAATAATGCTCTTCGGTACGGAAAGGATTTCCATATGTTCAGCGGCTTCCAGGTTTTCGTCTTCAATGGCCTTGCCTTCTGCAGCCGCTTTCTTGGCGGAGCGGATCAGGAACAAGATGTAGGCAACGAAGAGAAGCAGGAAAATGATGCCGTCCACGCGGCCAAGGATTTTTCCGCCAAGGAAGCCAAGTCCGGCCAGCAGAAGGGCACAGAAAATGGAGAATGGAAATTCTTCCTTTAAGCTTTTCTTTTGTACTGGAACGGCGGTAATAATGGCGCAGACACCAATAACCATCATCATGTTGAAGATATTGGAGCCGACCACATTGGAAATGGACAACGCATTGTTATTGGTAATGGAGGCGGACACGGAAACAGCGGTTTCCGGAAGGCTGGTACCCATGGCAACAATGGTTAAACCAATGATTAAGGAAGGAACTTTAAATCGCTTGGCAACGCTGGAACTACCTTCTACAAAGACGTCCGCGCCCTTAATCAGGAGGACAAAGCCGATAATTAATAACAGGATGGCGCCATAAACGGTGCCGAAAAATGCGGTCATAAAGCAACCTCTTTCTATTTTAGTCTTACCTTACAAGGATACTCCTCTGAAGGTGCGGTAGTAAAGGATTTTCTTTTGCCCGGCGAGCCGGTGCTAACGCTGTTTTGAGGAATCCTTCCCATGAAAAGGGGTTAGCCGAAGAGGTCTTCGCCGGAGCGATACCCGATGGC
Source organism: Muribaculaceae bacterium (assembly GCA_963620745.1). Lineage (GTDB taxonomy): Bacteria > Bacillota > Clostridia > Oscillospirales > Acutalibacteraceae > RUG420. The sequence goes on from CAVFBE010000028.1 coordinate 10,850, forward strand.
CTCCGCCAGATGGACGGTATCCAGCTCCGGCGAAGCGGACAGGTCGGCAATGGTGCGGGCAACGCGCAGGACCTTGTCACTGCCGCGGGCCGACAGGCCCAGGCGGTCAAAAGCCTGTTGCAACAACTGTTCTGCCCGCACCGTCAGCCGACAGTAGTGGCGGACCCGGCTTCCGGGTATGCCGGCATTGCAGGAAATGCCGGTTCCGCGGAAGCGGTCCCGCTGGATGGCCCGGGCGGCTTCCACGCGGGCCCGCACCACTGCCGAAGATTCCTCTTCCGCGTCTGTCCTGCCCGGACGGAACTCTTCCCAGGTAACGGGCTGAACGCGGATTTGTAAATCTATCCGGTCCAGGAGCGGACCGGATAGCCGATTTCGATAAGCCTTTTGCATATGCTCCGTGCAGGTACAGACGTGGTGCGGGTCACCGAGGAAACCGCAGGGGCACGGGTTCATGGCGCAGACCAGCATAAAGGTACACGGATACGTAGCGGTGTACCGCTGCCGGGAGATGGTTACCTGGTGGTCTTCCAGTGGCTGGCGCAGGCACTCTAAGGTGCGGCGGGAAAACAGCGGAAGCTCATCTAAAAACAGAACACCGTTATGCGCCAGGGAAACTTCTCCGGGGCGAAAATTGTTCCCGCCGCCGGTCAGCGCCGCTTCCGTCACCGTATGGTGCGGTGAACGGAACGGGCGCACCGTTACCAGGCCTGCGCCAGCGGGCAGCAAGCCGGAAATAGAATAGATTTTGGATGTTTCCAGGGACTCCTGATAGGTCATCCCCGGTAAAATGCCGGGCAGCGCCTTGGCCATCATGCTTTTGCCGGAGCCGGGCGGCCCCACCAGCAGTAAATTGTGGCCGCCCGCGGCGGCAATTTCCATGGCCCGCTTGGCCGCTCCCTGCCCCTTAATCTGCGCAAAGTCCACCGCTTCGCCCTGCACAATGGACCTTCCCGTCTGTGGCGTTAACAGTTCTTCCTGACGGGGACTTTGGCAGGGAACAGGGGCAAGGGGCGCGGAGCCATCAAAGTGCCGGAGCAGCTCGGCAATGTCTCGGACGGGATAAACCGTAATGCCGGAAAGCACCGCCGCTTCCGCTGCGTTTGCTGCCGGAATGTAGGCTGTTTGCAGGCCCTTTTCCATGGCAGCAATCAGCATGGGAAGCGCTCCGTTAATCCGGCGGGTTTTCCCGTCCAGGGACAATTCGCCAAGCAGCACGGCCTTTGACAGGTCCGCGCTGAGCTGACCGGATGCCAGCAGGATGGCCAGTAGAATCGGCAGATCATAAATGGGGCCTTCCTTGCGGAAATCCGCAGGCGCCAGATTGACCGTAATCCGGCTGACCGGGAAGCTGAGCCCGGTATTTTTCAAGGCGGATCGGACCCGCTCCCGGGACTCGGAAACCGAGCTTCCCGGAAGGCCGACCAGGTCAAAGCGCGGCAGGCCGCTGCTTAAATCTGCCTCTACTACCACCGGCAAGGCATCCAGTCCCTGCATTCCCATGCTATTTACTTTTGCATACATAATGAACCTCCGAAAAGGCCAAACACAAGTTGCTGAAAACAGTATAAAACAGGGCTTTCCGCTTGTCTCCCGTTTCGTTGACAGCGGGGAAGCAAAGGTATTAGAATGAGAACAGACGGCAGTCATGCCAGAATAAAAGAAAAGAACGGAGGCCTCCAGATGGAAGATTACAATGCGCTCTATCATCTTTGGATGGAACAGTGCAAGGACCCGGCACTGAAAAAAGAATTAGAAGAAATCCAAAATGACGAAGACGCCATTTTGGACCGATTTTATACCAGTCTGCAGTTTGGAACTGCAGGTCTGCGTGGCGTATTAGGCGCCGGCACCAACCGGATGAATATTTACACGGTAAACCAGGCAACCCAGGGTGTGGCTGATTACTTAAATCAGAACTTTACTAATCCGACCGTTGCCATTGCCTATGACTCCCGCATTAACTCGGATGTATTTGCCAGGGAAACGGCCGGCGTCTTTGCCGCCAACGGCATTAAGGCATATATCTACAAGGAACTGGTACCTACGCCAATGCTGTCCTTTGCTGTTCGGAAACTGGGTTGCGCTTCCGGAGTTATTATTACTGCATCGCACAATCCGGCAAAATACAACGGTTACAAGTGTTATGACGCCGAGGGCTACCAGATGACGGATGAAGCCGCGGACGAAGCGTACCGCTGCATTCAGAAGGTAGACCTGTTTACGGGCGTTAAGACCAAGGACTTTGACGAAGGTTTGCAGGACGGCTCCATTGCCTACGTTCCGGATGAGGTTTACGAAGACTTCTTCTGTCAGGTTCGGAAGAAGAACCTGAACCCGGATGCCTGCGCCAAGGCCAACCTGAAAGTCATTTACACACCGCTCAACGGAACGGGCAATAAGCCGGTCCGCAAAATCCTGGACAGCATCGGCGTCCGGGACGTTACCGTGGTTCCGGAGCAGGAGCTCCCGGACGGCAACTTCCCGACCTGTCCGTATCCGAACCCGGAAATCCGCCAGGCCTTTGAATGCGCCCTGAAGCTGGGCTTCCAGACCGGCGCCGACCTGCTGCTGGCCACGGATCCGGACTGTGACCGTGTCGGCATTGCCGTAAAGGACGGGGACGACTACAAGCTGATGACCGGTAATGAAGTCGGTGCCCTGTTTACGGAATACGTGCTTTCCCAATATAAGGAAAAGGGCCTGATGCCGGAGCATCCGGTGGTTGTGGAATCCATTGTTACCACCAACCTGGTCAAGGCTATTGCCGCCACCTACGGCGCCACCGTTTACAACACCCTGACCGGATTCAAGTACATTGGGGAATACATCACCGGACTGGAAAAGGAAGGCAAGCAGGACAACTTTGTCATCGGCATGGAAGAATCCTATGGCTACCTGTTCGGAACCCACGCACGGGATAAGGACGCTGTTGTGGCCTCCATGCTTATCTGCGAGATGGCTTCCTACTACAAATTACAGGGCAAATCCCTGATTGAAGTCATGAACGGCCTTTACGAAAAATACGGCATCTACCTGAACAAGGTAGACAGCTTTGAATTTGACGGTGCCTCCGGGATGGAAAAGATGCAGGCCATTATGTCCGGCCTGCGGAAGGATCCGCCCAAGCAGATTGCCGGCAAGCCGGTAGAAGCGGTACTGGACTATGAAAATACAAAAGAAACCGGCTTGCCGGCTTCCAACGTGCTGTCCTTCCGCCTGCCGGACGGCGCCCAGATTATTGTCCGTCCCTCCGGCACGGAGCCGAAAATTAAATTCTACATTACCGCAACCGGCAAGACCTTTGAACAGGCGGATGCCTGTTACGGCTCCGTCCTGGCGGACGCCAAGTCCTGGCTGGAGGCCTGAGCCGCATGAAGCAAAAGCTGACTAAAGTCATTGCCCTGATTCTGGCGGCAACCATGCTACTGGGCATTGTAGTGGTTGTTGCGCAGGTGTGGGCCGGTGCATCGCCCGCAGAAGGAAATGTAAATTTTTTGTTCATAGTTAGACGATTTTACGAGAATGTACAGATTGTGGCTTGATTTTGCAAGTTTTTGGACACTTTGCCAATTTTTTCACGTTTTTTTGGAAAGAACAGGTATTGTCCCATTTTACCGAAACAAGTAAAATGAAGAGGTATATAAGGGGAAGCTTTTTCCGTTATATGTATCCTACACTCCAGAAATGGAAAAACAAGCGAGGTAATAGCACTATGTACGAAGACAAAACTCTTGTCTGCAAGGAATGTGGCAAAGAATTCGTTTTCACTGCCGGAGAACAGGAATTCTACGCCGAAAAGGGTTTCGAAAATGAACCGCAGCGTTGCAAAGAGTGCCGCGATGCCCGGAAGAACCAGGCAAAGGCATCCCGCGTAATGTATGATGCAGTTTGTGCCTCTTGTGGTGCAGCATGCAAGGTTCCTTTTGAACCAAGAAATGATCGTCCGGTTTATTGTAGCGAATGTTTCGCAAAGATAAAGGAAGGTTAACAAGAAATCAGGAACCGCTTCGGCGGTTCCTTTTCTTATATCCATTTTTCCTTCGGTTTCTGTTATAATGAAAATGATCATCAAAACCAGGAGGAACACGCAATGAACACGTTTGCCAAAATCATGATTGCCGGGGCCGCAACGCTGGCTACCGCAGTCGGAACGGCACGCATTGTATCCAAGGTGGCCAAGGACCAGGACGACGCTTTCTTTACGGAACACGCAGAAAACGGCGTTGGTCTTGGCGGTGGCTTTGACCTTGGATCCATTAACCACTTCAGCAAGGCACCCACCAATGTTCCGGAAGCGGAACCGGTGCAGGATGTAGCCTTTGAAGATGAAAACGGACAATATGTTCCGCTTCCGGAAGCGGAAGAACCGCCTGCGGAGCCCGTCACGGCCCCGGCAGAGGAAACTCCGGTTGTGGAAGAAACTCCCGCTGTAGAAGAGGTTCCCGCAGAAGAAGCAGTACCGGTAATTGCTGCCGTTCCTGCGCTGGAAGCCCCGGAATCGGAAGCGGAAGCACCGGTAGAAGAACCGGTAACCGAAGAGGCCCCAGTGGTTGAAGAAGAACCAGTGGCCGAAGAGCCGGAACCAGCGGAAGAACCAGTGGTTGAAGAACCTGCACCAGAAGAAGTAGAAACTCCTGCTCCTGCAGAAGACCACTTTGAAGATATTTACTCTGACAGCGCTAAGGAAGAGGAGGCCGCGCAACAGGAAGAGGCCCCTGCACCGCAAGAACCAACTCCGGAAACAGCTCCGGTCCAGGAAGAAGCTGTATCGCCAAAGAAAAGGAAAGGTCCCAAGACCATTCAGGTTGGGAACGCCATTGTTTCAGATGACAGCAGCAACGGCTTTATTGAACTGGTGGCCCACGAATCCGGAAAGGCGCCGGAACAACTGGTTGTGTTGGCGTCACCAAAGGCATCGTTGATGGTATTCTCGTTCTCTGATGCGGAACACCGCACAGAAAACACCCTGGATTCAGTTTATTTTGTCTCCGAAAAGGGCAAGGTAACGGAATCCTCTGCTGAAGAGCGGGAAAACGTTATGGCCTTTGCACGCACCTTTATTTCCCATAATCAGGAATTTAAAAACTTTTTGCTCCGGTAACCGGAGGCACCCCATTCCAAAGGAGGAATCGTATGTATTTCATTATTGCAGTTGTAGTCATTCTTTTGGTCATTCTGATCTGCAGCATTCAGATTGTACCGCAGGCCAAAGAATACATTGTAGAACGTCTGGGCTCCTACCGTGCCACTTGGAAAAACGGCATTCACTTCAAGGTGCCATTCATTGACCGCGTGGCCAACAGAGTCAGTCTGAAGGAACAGGTAGTAGACTTTGACCCGCAGCCGGTTATTACCAAAGATAACGTAACCATGCGGATTGACACCGTTGTTTTCTACCAGATTATGGATACCAAGCTGTATACCTACGGCGTGGAAAATCCCATGATTGCCATTGAAAACCTGACCGCTACCACCCTTCGTAACATCATCGGCGATTTAGAACTGGACGAAACCTTAACTTCCCGCGAAACTATCAACACCAAGATGCGTGCAGCGCTGGACCTTGCCACAGATCCCTGGGGTATTAAAATTAACCGCGTTGAACTGAAGAACATCATGCCACCGGCAGCCATTCAGGATGCCATGGAAAAGCAGATGAAAGCAGAGCGGGAACGCCGGGAAGCCATTCTGCGGGCAGAGGGGGAAAAGAAATCCACCGTTCTGGTTGCCGAAGGTAAAAAGGAATCTGCCATTCTGGATGCAGAAGCAGAAAAGCAGGCAACCATCCTGCGGGCAGAGGCCGTCAAAGAGGCTGCCATTAAGGAAGCCGAAGGTAAGGCCGAAGCCATCCGGCTGATTAATGAAGCCGACCCGTCCCAGGAATACCTGACGCTGAAAAGTCTGGATGCCTTCTCCGCTGCTGCGGACGGCAAGGCAACCAAGATTATTATTCCAAGCGAACTGCAGGGCCTTGCCGGTCTTGCCACCGGCCTGGTAGAATCCGTAAAGGATCCGAAGCCTGCCAAATAAGCTGGAACTAAGACAAAAGAGAAGCAAAAGAAAAGCCTCTGTGTAAAATTTACACAGAGGCTTTGTTGTATCCTGACAGCGTCATCTTAGTCGGCATCATTGGTTTGAATAACCAACAGGAGCCCTTCAGCAAAGGAAATGGTGGCTTGTTCATATCCGGTTGCCACTTCATTGGAAACGCCAAGGGAAGTGTCACAGGTCAGGGTGTGGTTATGTAACCAGTATTTGGCGCCTTCCAGAGACAGCCCGGTAACGGGCCCGCCGTAGGCAATCAGGCTGAAATAGTGGAAGCGGCTACGCTCTAACTGGTAAGTTCCGGGTGTCAAAATAAATGCTTTGTTATACCCGTCCTCCAGGCATACCGATACACCGGCAGTGGCAGATTTGCAAAGCAGCCCGATGTTGCCCATGGTATGGTCAAAGCGGCCGCCCAGTCCGCCAATAATGGTAATCTGCTTTGCCCCTTCCTTTATGGCAAGGTCCAGGGCCGCTTCGGTATCTGTCATATCTTTTTCCTGTGGAAGAACAATCAACTCTTCTCCTACCGGTTGGTCCATGGAATCATAGTCCCCAATTAAAATAGTTGGGGTCAGGTCCAGCCGCTGTGCCCAGCGCAATCCGCCGTCGGCGCAGATGATGGCGTCATAAGACGCCGCATCCAGAACGGCCGGCGTCAGATGCCCGGCTCCGTCCAGATAGGAAGTAATAATCATTGCTTTTTTCATGCGCATGGCCCCCTGCAACATACCTAAAATAACATAGAGTTATTATAGCATTTATGATAAAATAAAGGCTACTAAGGAAGGAGGTTTTTCCCATGAAAAGACTGGCTGCATGCATTCTGGCCATGCTTCTTTGCCTGTCCCTGACCGCATGTGGGCGGGTACCAAGCAAAGTAAACCTCCCTATTCAGGAAACCCCGTCCAGTCTGGATCCGCAAATTGCCGGTACCAATGACGAACAAAGCATTATTAACAACTGCTTTGAAGGTCTGGTGCGCATGGATGCAGACGGCAATATCCAGCCTGCCGTTGCAACGGACTGGAGCATTTCTTCGGATGGACTAACCTACACCTTTAACTTAAGAAATACGTCCCGCTGGAATTACACCGACGCCATGAAAAAGGTCTTTGGGGACGACTTCCAGATTAACACTACCGTAACCGCAAAAGACTTTGTCTTTGCGTTGCAACGGGCCATAGATCCCACCACCAATTCGCCGTTTGCGTCTTCCCTTTGGAATCTGGAAAATGCGGAAGACATTTACAACGGCAAAAAGGATAAAAGCACCCTTGGCGTTACGGCAACGGATGACTACACCTTAGTCATCCGTCTGACCAAGCCGGACGCCAACCTGCTTGCAACGTTAGCTTCCGCCGTCTGCATGCCGTGCAACCAGACCTTCTTTGAGGCCACTGCCGGAAAATATGGCATGGAACCGGGATACACGTTGTGCAACGGCCCATATTATTACAGCCTGTATTCCTCCAATTCCGGATACATTCAGCTGTCCAAGAACTCGGAATACAAAGGCAGTTACAAAACAAAGGTGGAAACCGTCCGCTTTGTTTTAACGGATGATGCCAACCTGAACACGGCATTGCTGACAGATGAAAGCTTAAATGCAGCCGTACTGACAGACGTCAGTGGGGTATCGGATAAATACTCCATTACCAAATATCAAAACACCACCAAGGCGTTCTTATTTAACTTAAGTAGTAAACTGGTTAGCGTTCAAAACCTTCGTCTGGCGTTGGTTTACGCCACAGACAGTACACCGCTGACCAATACGCCGGCCACCGGAATTATACCGGACGCTGCTTTAATTACGCCGGGCAATTCGTATCGGAAAGCCACCGGCTCGCAGAGCATTCCGGAGTTCAATCTGGACACAGCCAAGTCTTATTATAATCAGGGCATTTCCGACTTCCCGACAACGGATGACACCTCCTACAACATGACCGTCCTTTGCCTGAAGACAGATGAAATTCCGGTAAAGCAGGTCATTCAGAATTGGCAGAAGATTTTTGGGGTTCGGCTGAACATTACCGTCACCACATATGACACCCCGTATGCACTGCAGAAGGAAATGGCCAAGGGCACCTATGACGTTGCTTATGCGCCTCTCCAGTGTGACACCATTGCAACCAATACGTTAGCACGTTTTGTCAGTGGCAGCCCGAACAACGTTATCAATCTGAAGAATGACACCTATGATAACTACATTAAGGAAGCCATGGACGCTGCCTCTGCAGAGGCAATGGCACCGTATCTGCAACGGGCGGAAGCAGCTCTGATTGAAACAGGCTGTATTCTTCCCATTACACAGCAGACCAGCTTCCTGGTTTACCAGAACAAATTGGATGGCCTGACAATGCAGCCGTCCGGCACCGTTTACGCAGCGTACACCATTGGAAAGTAGCGGAAAGCAAAGCTTAAAGCAACGTTTTTAAGACCTGTAGAACCCCGTCTTCTGTATAACCTGGAATAACGCAGTCAGCGGCCTGCTTGGTTTCCGGCCGGGCGTTTTCCACGGCGTAGGCAGTGCCGACAATTTCCAACATGCTGATATCATTAATCTGATCTCCAAACGCAATGGCCTCAGAAGGATCAATGCCCAGGCGGGCACAAAGACTGCGTACCGCAGCGCCTTTGCAAATACCAGGCATGGTGCAGTCAACCCAGTGCTGTCCGGTACACATCATATTCAGACGGCCCTGCCATTTGTCATAAAAAGACTCCTGACAAAAGCGGTCAGCATCTTCCGGATGATAAATCGTCACCATGCTGAACTCCTTATCCGGAATATGAGCCCAATCGCCCGTGGCAGAAAGATTATATCCATATTCTTCCGTAACAAGATGGAACATGGGCGTGTCCGGAAAGGGGCAGAAGGTCTCCGTTGCAGTGTCCAGAATGCTGTCCGTTTCCGGATACCGGGATAAATCCTGCCAGAATTCTGCCAGCCACTCATTTGGAATGGGGTGTAGCAACTGGTTTTCTCCTTGGCCGCAGAGTACAGCTCCGTTTTGGGATAAAATCCAAACGCGGTCCAGAACCGGCGTAAAGGTCTTTTCTACGCTGACCGCGTGCCGCCCGGTGGCAAGCGCAATGTGGATGCCTTTGTCCATCAACTGCTGAAAGACGTCAAAATACTCCGGGTTCAATTTGTTGCCGCCCGGCGCAACCAACGTGCCGTCAATGTCTGTTACCACTAGTTTTACCAAACCGTGTCCCTCCTTAAAGAAAGCCTTGAAGCATGGGCCGTCAGCCTGCGCTATGCAGCCCTTTGTTTTGTTCACAGGCAATCATAGTCAAAAAGTGCCCTGGTTGCAAGCACCTTGTTTAAATAAAAAGGCTACTCTGTCTTATGACAGGGTAGCCTTTTATGATAAGGATTCATTAAATTATGCCGCGCTTGGCAAAGCGCACAGCCATCATACAGCCATTACGCAATGGTGCCGGCGTCTTTGGCGTAAGCAAATTCAAGACTGAATTTGATGGCCGCTTCTACGGCGTGGACATTCAGGGTGTCCTGGTTGTCTTCGTCAGAGCGATAAAATGCCGGTGGCGTATCCGGAAGTGTAGTAACGGATACGGTGTTGAAGCCTGCTTTGGTAAAGACTTTGGTTTCGTTCTTATGGTACTTCGGATTTTGATCCGTAACCATAATGCCGGAGTTGGCCACAGCCAGGTCAATGACTTTGTTCAGCTTTCGGCCTTTGGCCTGCAGGTTCAGGCTGTCCGGATCATAAATGGAATCCAGACAAAGGAAGGTGGTGTCAGTGGCTTTCAGTTCGTCATGATATTCCTTTACGAACTTCTTGGCACCTTCGTTACCACTGCTTTTGCCGTCTGTCAGAAGAACGCAGAATTCCGTATTTTCCAGATGCAGATCCATTTCGGACAGGTAACGCATGGCGCCACAAGCGGTGTAGCAGCCAATCAGGTTATCTGAAACACCCAGGTTGGAAGAGTTAACAGCAACCGTCTTGGTCAGGATGAACGGCAGGAAGGCCAGAACGGCCAGGCCAAACGGCAGGTAAATCAGTTTGTTGTCCCAGGTAAAGTGGATGGTTTCTGAAAAAATCAGAAGCTCTACAATATCAAATGCAATGTACAGCAGGATAGACAGGAAAGTAAGAGCCTTAATAATCAGCTCCGGTTTTCTGGCCAGCTTGCGCTTATTAGGCGCATCCAGATTGGCCTGCAGAATAACCCGCTTGCTGGGGGCATTGTTGCTTTTTCTGACCGCAAACAGATTGGCGGTGGCCACGTTCTTACTGGTAAAGCCAAAGCCGCCAAAGAAGGCAATCAGGGCCAGAACGGAAAATACTAAAGCAGCCAGAATAATGGGTGTGTAGTAGTCCAGAAAGTAATAGGCCAGAATGGCAAAGGCAGCAGAAATCAGCATGAAGACTGCATTAATGATGTTGGAAGCCACGTAGGTCTGCTTGTCAATGGAAATTGGCTGCAGGTCTATGGTGTCCGTAAATTCGCCCAGGTCAGCCTGTAAGCGGTCCCGAAGCTGTTCTACACCTGCTCCTCCGCACTGGCGATGCAGTGCATCTTCTTCATCCAGGTACTTTTTGGCGGAACGCACGCTGTAATTGCAGCATTCGCGGACTTTGCCGACGTAGCGTTCGCTGGTTTCATAGGCTTTCATTCTTCAGAACCCTCCTGACGAGCACAGACGCTGCAGTCTTTGTTGCGTTCCACAGGAATTTTTTCAAAAGAAGCAGTTTTGGCGTTATAGGTAATAATGTTGCCGGCCAGGGGAACCTCTTCGCCGAAGATTTCACTCAGCACGGCAGAAGAAAGAATGCCGCCGATGACGGAAACAACCGGGCTGCAGGAAGAGAAGTGTTCTTCAGGCGGCTCTGCTGTGCCGTACAGGCAGGCAAGACACGGTGTTTTGCCTGGCTCTACAAAGCAGCAGGCGCCGATAACACCGCCGCACTGGCCGTAGGCAAATGGCTTGCCCAGGTCTACACAGGCTTCGTTTACAATCATGCGGGCCTGCGCATTGTCTACGGTAAGAACAACCATGTCATACTGGCTGATCAGTTCATACGCGTTGTCTTTGTTGACAGCGGTTGCGTGTGGGATAACGTTGATTTCAGAATTGAATGCCCGGAGTTTCTTGGCAGCGGAATTGACCTTTAAAGAGCCGATGTCTTCTTCAAAATGAATGAACTGGCGATTCAGGTTACTCATTTTGACAATTTCATGGTCTGCAATTCCAATGGTACCGACTCCGGCAGCTGCCAGGTCATAAAGGACGGTAGTGCCGACGCCGCCGGCACCGATAACCAAAACGCTGGCATCTTCCAGAAGGGTTTGACGGTCTTCCCCAATTTCCGGAATTTCAATTTGTCTGAGGTATCTTTCGGAATTCATTGACTTTGCCTCCGTTTGATAATTTCCATGGAATTATACCAACGACTGCCCTTTCTGTAAATGTTAAGAGCAACAAAGTTTCCCTAAAAAATTGTTAGCTT
>CAVFBE010000029.1:0-13128 GCA_963620745.1 Muribaculaceae bacterium
AAAATAAAATTACCGCAGATGGCTGTGGAGGTGCAATCTGCGGTAATTAGTAGAGAGGCTTACCTCATGTGGCTGGTCATGGTGGGAAATGAGGTAATCGGGACTTGAATTTACCTCATATAGCTGGCTGCGGCTGGGAATGAGGTAAATTGGATTAGGTGTTCTGTTTTGATGCGAAAGATATATTCGTAAAGTACCTCAGATTATGGAGGTCGGGCTAAAATGAGGTAATCAGGAACGGAATTTACCTCATATAGCTGGCCGTGGCTGGGAATGAGGTAAATTAGGCTAGGTGCGCTATCTTGATACGAAAGATACATTCGTAAAGTACCTCAGATTATGGGACTAGGGCTAAAATGAGGTAATCGGGACCTGAATTTACCTCATATAGCTGGCCACGGCCGTGAATGAGGTAAATAAAAAGAAAACCACCGTAGATTGAGCAATGGTGACGCAAGATACGGTAGTCGGATGTGTATTAGGTGTGTATGCAGTCGGTGCGCAGGTGTGCAGATTTGTAGACACGTAGGTGCGCAGGTTTGCGGGTGCGCAGGTTTGCAGATTTGTAGACACGTAGGTGCGCAGGTTTGCGGGCACGTAGGTGTGCAGGTTCGTAGACACGTAGGTGTGTGGTTACCTGGGACGGACAGATGCACTGGCACGCCGGCGCGTAGATATGTGGGGCACGGATGCATAGATATACTGATGCACAGGCGTGTGTGCATGTACGTTGGTGTATGCATATGCGTTGCTGTGTATATGCACATTGATGTGTGCATACATAGGGTCAGAGCCATTTTGGTATGCATTTTATAAGGGAAAAGCATACCGGACTTGCATTATGGCTGGAAAAGTATGCAATATTTTTCCCCCGCCCGGCGGAGCCCCACATTCAAAGAAAGAAACTATCACATTCAAAGAAACTATCACGTTCAGAGAAAGAAACTATCACGTTCAGAGAAAGAAACTATCACATTTAGAGAAAGAAACTATCACATTTAGGGGGAAGGGAAAAGTTAAAAGATTAAAGGGTGCTTTCGGCCTGGGTGACGCGGTAGGCAAGTTCGGCAAGTTCGTCATAGGTGGAGAGCTTGCCGATGGCGTTGCGGTACTGCGCGGCGCCGCGGACGCCTCGGATGTACCAGGCCGCGTGCTTGCGTGCTTCGCGCATGCCGACTTTTTCGCCTTTGTATTCTACCAGAAGGGATACATGCTTCAGCAAGACGCGCATGCGCTCGGAAGCAGGCGGCTCCGGCAGAATGCGTTCCTGGGACAGGAATGCATTGACTTGCTGGAATACCCAGGGGCGTCCCTGGGCGCCGCGGCCAACCGCAATGGCGTCCACGCCGGTCAGCTCCAGCATCTTGGCAGCGGAAGGGCCGTCCGTTACGTCTCCGTTCCCGATGACGGGAATGGAAACGGCGGCCTTGACCTGCCGGATGGATTCATAATCTACCGGCGGGGCGTACATTTGCTCCCGGGTGCGGCCGTGCACGGTAATGGCGGCCACCCCTGCATCTTCCAGCCGCTTGGCCAGCTCTACGCAGACCAGATGGTCTGAATCCCAACCGGTCCGGATTTTACAGGTGACCGGAACCGGAACGGATTTGACCACGGTTTCGGCAATTTCCTGGGCCAGCGGCAGGTTTTTCAGCAGGGTGGAGCCGCTGCCATTACCGACAATTTTCGGCGCCGGGCAGCCCATGTTAATGTCTATCATATCCGGACCGAAGGCCATGGCTTTTTCGGCGGCCAGGCCCAGCGTGGCAGGGTCATATCCGAACAGCTGAATGGCGCCCGGATGTTCTTTGGGTGATAAAAACAGTAATTCTTCTGATTTCCGGTCTCCCATGACGTAGCCTTTGGCGGATACCATTTCCGTGGTAATGCCAGCTGCGCCGTAGTCCAGGCACAGCTCCCGCATGGCGCGGTCGCCGACCCCGGCCAGGGGCGCCAAAAAGCAGGCCCGGTCCGGAAAACAGAGGTTTCCAATCTGCAAGAAAACACCTTCTTTTTTGAAACTTTCGATATTTTAACAAGCTCCCGTCCGGATTGCAATAGAGCCCTTATTATGCTAGAATTTACCGTGCTTAAAAAGAAAAAGTGCGTGAATAAATGCGTGGAAAAACGCACGGAGGAGGAGCAATTATGACGCTTTTGGTACTGGACGGAAACAGTATTGTGAATCGCGCCTTTTACGGCATTAAGCTGCTTTCCACCAAAAACGGACAGTTTACCAATGGCATCTATGGATTCCTGAATATTCTCCTTCGTTTGGAAGAAGAAACCAATCCGGACGGGGTAGCCATTGCCTTTGACTTAAAGGCACCTACCTTCCGTCATAAGCTATATGACCAATATAAAGCGGGGCGGCATGCCATGCCGCCGGAGCTGGCATCCCAGATGCCCATTTTAAAAGAATTGCTGACGGATCTCGGTTATAAACTGGTAGAGCAGGAAGGCTATGAAGCGGATGACATTTTAGGAACGCTGGCCAAAAGCTGCGGCACGGAAACGCAGTGCTTCCTTGCCACCGGAGACCGGGACAGCCTGCAGTTGGTACGGGACAATGTCACGGTACTGCTGGCTGCCACCAGACATGGCCAGCCGGAAACCGTGCATTATACACCGGAGCTGGTCAAGGAAACCTACGGCGTTACCCCGCCGCAGCTGATTGAAGTAAAAGCCCTCATGGGAGACGCCTCCGACCACATTCCGGGGGTGGCCGGCATTGGACAAAAGACTGCCGGTGCCTTAATTGCCGATTACAACAGTATTGATTATATTTACGACCACCTGGACGAACTGCAGATTAAGCCGGGCGTGCGTGCCAAGCTGGAAAAGGACAAAGACAGTGCGTATCTCAGCCGCACGCTGGGAACCATCTGCACCACCGTCCCAATGGACGCCGACCCCACCCATTATGTGGTCGGAGCCGGAGACCATGCTAAAGTAGCAAAGACACTGGCTCGCCTGGAAATGTTTGCCATGATTGACAAGCTTGGTTTGCGGGATGAAGCGGTCAGCCTGGAAGCTTCGGAAGAAGCAACAGAAAGCATTCCGGTAAAAGCGCTACACGCTTTCTCGGAATTCCTTCCGTTACTGTCAGCGCAGAATCAAGAGCAAAGTCAAGCTCAACAGCAAAGCCAGGGTCAACAGCAAGCCCAGGATCAGCAGCAAAGCCAGGGTCAGCAGCAAACCCAGACTCAACAGCAAGCCCAGGGTCAGCTGCAAAGCCCAGATCCGCAGCAAAATGCGGATACAGTGCCAAATGCAGACCAAACTCAGGCTGTCTTCACTTACCATCTGGAGGATGGGCAGCTGTCAGAACTGGCTTTCGCCATAGACGGCACTCTTTATTACCTGGATGAAACTGCCGACAAGACGGGCTTCTCCACGTTTCTGGAAGACGCCCGGATTGCCAAATTTACAGCGGAGTCCAAGGCACTGTTCCATTATGGCTTTGAACAGAATCTTATCATTCGGAATGTGTGCTTTGACGCATCCCTAGCCGGGTACATATTAAATCCGTCTGCCAACGCGTATGACCCCATGCGCCTGCTGGAAGAGTACGGAAAAGTGGCACCGGGCAAGCTGGCTGCAGAATATGACACCGACTTCCTGCGGGAAGCCGTGGCCCTGGACTGCATTAAGGACCAACTGCTGGCGCAGATAAAGGACAATAATCAAGGCGAGTTACTGACCCTTGAAATTTCCTTAGCGGAAGTTCTTGCTTCCATGGAACACATCGGATTCCTGGTAGATAAAGACGGGCTACAGGAATACGGCAAAGTCATTGCCGAAGCCGTGGACCGTTTAGCGTCCCGCGTCTATGAACAGGTTGGCTATGAGTTCAATCTGAATTCACCCAAACAACTGGGCAAGGCCCTCTTTGAAGACCTGGGCCTGCCTGCCAAAAAGAAAACCAAAAGCGGATATTCCACCAATGCGGAAGTACTGGAGGGCCTGGCCCCACAGTATCCGGTTGTGGCGGATGTCCTGGAATATAGAACGGTATCCAAATTAAAATCCACGTATTGTGACGGCCTTCTGAAGGTCATTGGAGCAGACGGCCGGATTCATTCCACCCTGAACCAGACGGAAACCCGGACGGGTCGCATCAGCAGTTCGGAACCGAATTTGCAGAACATTCCGGTTCGGAAGCCCATTGGCGCCGAGCTGCGGAAATTCTTTGTGGCCAAGCCGGGCTACACGCTGGTGGATGCCGACTATTCCCAGATTGAACTTCGTGTTCTTGCCCACATGGCAAATGACGCCAACATGATTGCGGCATTTGAAAGTGGGGAAGATATTCATAAAATTACTGCATCGCAAGTGTTCCACGTGCCTTTGGATTACGTTACACCACAGATGCGTTCCAACGCCAAGGCGGTTAACTTTGGCATTGTTTACGGAATCGGCGCATTTTCCCTGTCCCAGGACATCGGGGTTACACGGAAAGAAGCGCAGCAATACATTGACCACTACTTGGAAAACTTCAGTGGGGTAGATGCCTACATGAAGCAGGTAGTGGAAGAGGCCAAGGAAAACGGCTACGTAACCACGTTGTTCCAGCGCCGCCGGTATTTGCCGGAGCTGAGCGCTTCCAACCGGATGCTCCGTGCCTTTGGCGAGCGGGTGGCCCGCAATGCGCCCATCCAGGGGACGGCCGCAGACATTATCAAAATTGCAATGGTCAAGGTGTATCATCGTTTGCAGGCAGAACAACTGGATGCACAGCTGATTATGCAAATCCACGACGAACTGATTGTGGAAGCCAAAGATGACATTGCAGACAAGGTTTGCGGTATTGTAAAAGAGGAAATGGAACAGGCCTGTAAAATGGCAGTAAAGCTGTCTGTGGATGCACATACCGGCAAAAGCTGGTATGACGCCAAAGGATGACAGCCTACAATCAGGCAGAAAGAGGAACCAGCATTGAAAATTATCGGTATGAGCGCCTTAACCATTCCGGCGGTCCATGCACTGGAAGAAGAATGCTTTGCCCATCCCTGGTCCGTGGACTCCATTGAAGAAAGCTTTGGAAATCCGAATTCCCACTTCTTTGTGTGTCTGGAGGAAGACGGCCGGGTGCTGGGATATATCAGTTATTACCAGATTCGGGATGAAGCCTTTATTAACAATGTGGCAGTTACCGCTGCGGCCAGACGGAAAGGTGTTGGAACAGCGCTGGTACAGAAAGCAGTAGCAGATGCATCCGGCAATGCCGCCAGCTTCCTGTCTTTGGAAGTGCGGCGTTCCAATCAGGCGGCTATAGCCCTGTATGAAGGGCAGGGTTTTGATCTGGAAGGAGTACGGAAAAAGTTTTACCGGGACCCGGAGGAAGACGCCTTTATTTATACCATTCACTTTAATCAGACCGTGCCGCCCTGCTGTGCGGACACGGGAAAGGTCGAATTTATATGAAAATCTTAGGCATTGAAAGCTCCTGTGACGAAACTGCGGTTTCTGTTGTAGAGGACGGACATGTTGTCCTTTCCAATGTCATTGCCAGTCAGGTAGAAGAGCATAAGCTGTACGGCGGCGTAGTGCCGGAAATTGCTTCCCGTCGGCATACGGAAGCGGTTTCTGCCATTACCCGGCAGGCACTGGAAGAAGCCGGTTGTACCATGGATGACATAGAAGCCATTGCCGTCACTGCCGCGCCGGGGCTGATCGGGGCACTCCTGGTCGGCGTCAACTTTGCCAAGGGCCTGTCCATGAGCACCGGCAAGCCACTGGTTCCGGTACATCATCTGCGGTCCCATATTGCTGCCAATTACATCAGTCACCCGGACTTAAAGCCGCCATTTTTGGCCCTTGTCGTGTCCGGCGGACATTCCCATATTGTAGAAGTCAAGGATTATACCAGTTATACCATTGTCGGCCGGACACGGGATGACGCCGCCGGGGAGTGCATGGATAAATGCGCCCGGGTTCTGGGTCTGCCGTATCCGGGTGGATTAAATTTAGATAAGGTTTCCCAGACCGGGAACCCGAAGGCGTATCCTATGCCGCATCCGAAAGTCAACGGTGCGGAATATGACTTCAGCTTTTCCGGCATGAAGACCTACGTTATTAATACCGTGCATAACCTGGAACAAAAGGGAGAAGCGGTCAACGTACCGGACATGGGCGCTTCGGTCATTACCGGCGTGGTCCGCTGCCTGTCGGAGAACACCGAAAAGGCGGCAAAAGCGCTGGGCTATGACAAAATTGTCCTAGCCGGCGGCGTTTCCGCCAACTCGTTTCTGCGTTCCCGCATGAACACCCTGTGCCAGCAAAACGGCTGGCAGCTGTATCTGCCCGCAAAGAATCTTTGCGGGGACAACGCTGCCATGGTAGCGGCCCAGGGCTACTTTGAATACATGGCAGGCTCCCGCGCCGGTCTGGACCTCAACGCCCGCGCCACCATGCCAATAGACGAATCTTTTTAAGGAGGCTTTCCCATGGAAAAGATCCTTGTTACCGGCGGTGCCGGTTTTATCGGAAGCAACTTTATTTACTATATGCTGAACGCGCATGAAGACTGCCAGATTGTTTGTCTTGACAGCCTGACCTATGCCGGTTCCGTAAAGACATTGGAACCGCTGCTGCAGCATCCGCGGTTCCGCTTTGTTAAAGGAGACATTACGGACCGCCACACGGTGTATCGGCTGTTTAAGGCAGAACACTTTGACAGCGTGGTTAACTTTGCCGCAGAGTCCCACGTGGACCGCTCCATTGACCATCCGGAAGTGTTTCTGACCACCAATATTATTGGTACGTCTGTTTTGCTGGACGCCTTTAACCGCTACGGTCTCCGTCGGTTCCATCAGGTTTCCACAGACGAAGTGTATGGTGACCTTCCCATAGACAGCAAAGAACTGTTTACGGAGCAGACCCCGCTTTGCACCAGCAGCCCCTACTCCAGCAGTAAGGCTTCTGCTGACCTACTGGTTATGGCATACCACCGTACCTACGGAACGCCGGTTACCATTTCCCGCTGCTCCAATAACTACGGGCCGTACCAGTTCCCGGAAAAGTTAATTCCGCTCATGATTTCCAACGCCCGTGCCGACAAGAAGCTGCCGGTTTACGGAGACGGCATGAACGTACGGGACTGGCTGTATGTAGAAGACCATTGCCGTGCCATTGACCTGATTTTGCACAACGGCACCAACGGGGAAATCTACAACATCGGCGGTAACAACGAACGCCACAACATTACCATTGTAAAGAAAATTCTGGAGGCCGTCGGTAAGGACGAAAGCCTGATTGAATATGTTGCGGACCGGCCGGGACATGACCGCAGGTACGCCATAGACGCTTCCAAAATTGAACAGGAACTGGGCTGGAAGCCGGAAACCAACTTTGAAGAGGGCATTGTAAAAACCCTGAACTGGTATCTGGCCAACGAAGACTGGGTAAACAACATTCTGTCCGGCAATTACCTGCAGGACTATGACAGACTATTTGCAAACCGGGAGTAAGCTTTTATGAAAATCCTTGTATTATCGGATTCCCACGGGAAAGAGGAATATCTTTATACCACCGTCTATGAACACCTGGACTCGGATGTCATTATCCATCTGGGAGACGGGGAGCGGGATATGGACGTCCTGCGGGACCTCCCGGCCGTACAAAGAAAACGCATTATTCAGGTGGCGGGCAACTGTGACTATGCTTCCCAGTTGCCAACCACTACCTTTGAAACCATTGGTGGTTATAAGTTCTACATTACCCATGGTCATATGCAGCATGTAAAGATGGGTTATGACCTGATTGCTCTTGATGCTAAGAAGCAAAATCGGCAGGTAGTACTGTTCGGACACACCCATCAGCCATATTTTTCTGAAGAAAATGGAATTTATCTGTTTAATCCGGGTTCCCTTTACCGGGGTGAATATGGTATAATCTCCGTCGTTGATATGGAAATCACCTTTCAACATCAGTCGTTATAGGCTGAAACACGCGCCCGTGGCTCAATGGATAAAGCACCAGATTCCGGTTCTGGGGATTGCAGGTTCGACCCCTGTCGGGCGTGCCAGGAAAAAGGCAGTCAGGATCATTCATCCTGGCTGCCTTTTTATTTTTGCTGTTATCTTGTTTCCTGTCTTTCTTTTCTCCGGCGAGTTACTTTTCATACTTTGCCAGTAGCTTCTCCAGATTCAGGTGAAACATCTTTTCCTTTTCTTCTTCGGTAAATCCGGCTTTTAACAGGCGGTCCAGTTCTTCGGTAGCGTCCCACATGGGATAATCCGTGCCGAACAGAATCCGGTCGGCTCCGTAAATGTCTACCAACTGACGCACCTTGTAGGGCTCCAGGCGGAAGGTAGAGGAAGAGGTATCCACGTAACAATGCTCCGTTGCCAGGAACGCGGCGCCGGTGGCCCATTCCGAGTAACCGCCGAAGTGGGCTGCAATGCAATCCAGATTCGGGAATTCCCGCATGACGTTAACCAGCCGTTCGGCTTTGCTGAACTGGGTGCGGGAATCTCCCATGTGGAACAGGATTGGGCAGACCCCTTCGGCTAAGCGGTATATTTCTTTGGCTTTTTCGTCATCCAGGTAGAAGTTCTGAAAATCCGGATGCAGCTTAATGCCTTTCAGTCCGTGCGCCATGGCCCACCGGAATTCCTCCTCCTTGTGGTCGGAATCCGGGTGCATGGCGCAAAAGCCAATCAGCTGATCCGGATGAGCTGCCACGGATTCCGCAATAAAGCGGTTAATGGAGCCAACCTGCGCCGGCTTGGTGGCAACGGAATGGACCAGGAAGCGGCTGACGCCGGCCCGTGCGCCTTCTTCCAAAAGGTGCTCCAGCGTGCCGTCGTAGGCCATGCTTATGCCGTAAAAGTTTCCAACGTTGTCGGAAGCTTTTACGGCAATTTTTTCGGGATAAATGTGGGCGTGGGCATCAATAATCATGGAGTAGTTTCTTTTCCTTCTTTTCTGTGATGAATTCTTTCCTATTATAAATCTTTCGTTTATAATAAAAAGGGTTATTTAACGGAAATAAAATTGAAAAAGGAGAAGTATTTTCTATGAACCAAAAAGAACCTGGCGGAAAATCCTCTGCCGGGAAGTTAAATTATGGCAGAACCATCCTCATCGGCTTCGGCTTTATGGCTTGTATGTTGTTCTGGTCTGTTTATAATTCTTACGTCCCGGTTATTTTTCGCGCCAAACTGACGGAAGTTTTTCAGGGTGACAGTGCGTTTGCCACTTATGTAAATGGACATGGCTGGCTCGCCTGGCTGTCCGTGGCCCTGATTGTAAACGCCATCATGACCATTGATAACATCTTCGGTGTTATCTTCCAGCCGTACTTCGGAAAGAAGTCGGACCACACGCACTCCAAATGGGGAAAGCGGATGCCGTATGTCCTGCTCTGCCTGCCAATCTGTGCCGTTGTTTATGCGCTGATTCCCATGGCAGCCACTGTTAAATCATCCGGATTAAGCATCCTGCTGATGATGACGGTTATCATCTGCTTTAACTTTACCATGTCGGTGTGGCGTTCCCCGGTGGTTTCCATTATGCCGGACTTTACGCCAAGCCATCTGCAGTCGGATGCCAATGCAGTCATTAACATTATGGGCGGCATTGGACAGATGGTCGGCTTTGTTATTGGTACCATTGCTGCTTTGCTTTGCGGCATCTTCGGATTTACGTCCCTGCAGGAGGCGCTGCAAGCCAAGACCAATGACCTGGGCCAGGTGCTGGATGACGCCGGAAACGTGGTTTTAGATGCGGCCGGTAATCCCACTTACGTAAATTACACGCCCATCTTCCTGCTGGTTTCCATTATTGCACTGCTTTGCCTCTTGGTTCTTGCCATTTTCTACAAGAAGAACAAGGAGCATGACCTTTCTGCCAAAGTAGAACTGGAAGCAGCAGGGGAAGAAGCCAAAAAGATTAAAATCAAGGACCTTCCCATTACCAAAGAAGAAAAAACCAGTCTGCTGGTTATGCTGGCAGCGCTGTTCCTGATTAACAATGCAACGGAAGCCATTGTTCCGAACTTCACCAACTTTGCCAACACTACACTGCACGTACAGCCTATTTACTCTACGTTAATGATGGCCGTCTTTGCCGTATCTCTGGCACTGTTTGGCATCCCGGCCGGTATCCTGGGCCGGAAGTTTGGCCGGAAGAAAACCATTATCGGCGGTCTGATTGTCATTGTGGTTATGTTTGTCATTTACCTGGTGGCATCCCAGTTGCTGCCGGCAAAGGCAGACGGTTCCGTTAACACCTTTACCTGGGTTATTCTCTGGATTGCCCTGGTGGTTGGCGGTGCCTCCGTTGGCGCCATCAACATTAACACCCTTCCGCTGGTTCTTGCCATTGGCGGACGGGAATACGTAGGAACCTTCACCGGCTACTACTACACAGCCACTTTCTCGGCAGCCGTTACCGGCCCTATTCTCTGTGGCTTATTAATTGGTCTGTTCAAGGAAGATTACAACTATATGTTCCTGTTCTGCGCCATTCTCTTTACCCTTGGCCTGATTGCCATGCTCTTTGTTAAGCACGGCGAAGTCGGCAAGGACGAAGACACCGAATGGCTGGACGAAGCAGTAGCCGTTGCTTCTGACGAATAACCTATTCCTATAAAACAACCTGAAAACCGAAAAGTAACCAAATTGAAATGAACTAATCTGAAGGAGCGCTCCCATGAGTACGGAACAAAAGCTGCTGTTTTTAGACATAGACGGCACTTTAATGGACTTTCATTATGTAGTCCCGGATTCCGCCATGGAAGCGCTCCGAAGGGTTCGGGAAAACGGGTGCCTGTGCATCATCAACACCGGCCGCCCGTATCTGCACGTGGATCCGCGGATTAAGGCCCTGCCCCTGGACGGTTTTATCTGTTCCTGCGGCATGCATGTCATTCTGCACGGAGAAGACCTGCTGCATGATTCTCTGACCAAAGAGCAGTCCCGCCTGGTGGTGGAAGCAGCCAGGGCCTGCCGCATGGAAGTCATTTACGAAAGTGAAGACGCCATGTATTTTGATGACACCCTTCCCATGCGGGATTACACCCTGCGGAGCCGCGCCCATTTTACCGCGGCCGGGGTGCCGACAGACCGCAGCATAGAAGACCCGGATTTCTGCATAGACAAGTTTTCTGCGTGGTCTCTGGAAGACAGCAATCTTTCTGCTTTCTTGGAAACAATTCAACCTTTTTGCGATGTAGTGCCCAGAAAAAATCAGCTTTACGAATGCGTAAAAAAGGGCTACACCAAGGCAACCGGCATGGATTTAATCCTCCAAAAAACCGGCATTTTACGTTCCCATTGCTACGCAATAGGGGATAGCGCCAATGACTTAACCATGTTACACTATGTACCGCACAGCATTGCCATGGGCAATGCGGACCAGGACGTCAAAGACGTCTGTGAATACGTAACTACAGATCTGCATGATGACGGGGTGTACAATGCCCTGCAACATTACGGACTTTTCTGATAAATAAGATGACTTAGTATGAAGGGAACCTTTGCAAATGAATCAGCAGCAACGCCCGGCGCAGCAGCCGAATCGGAAACCTACACCCAAAAAGAAGAAAAAGAAATTCAGCTTAAAGCGGGGTATCCGCAATTATAAACGCTTACGGCAGGAGGAACGGGACAGCCGCCGTGTTACCAAACGGGGCAGCATTCCGCGTTCCAGTTTCTCCCAGTATGACATGGTAGACAGCAGCAATGGCCGTTATGCCACCGCAACCACGCATGATGCCGTGTTGCGGGCCCATGAGGAAAAACAGAAAAAGAAGCGCCGGTATAACCCACGGCGTCTGATTCCGTTTATCCTGGTGTGCCTGCTGGTGCTGGCCGGGCTGGTGTTCGGTATTATTGCCATTGTTCATAAAATGAACAGCAATAACAGTACCAAGACGGAGGAAACTGCATCGCCCGCAAAAGGACAATCCGTCAGCTTTACCTTTACGGCTTCCGGGGACAACCTGATTCATCAGCGTTTGTATGAACAGGCCAAAGCCAGAAGCACAGACGGCACCTATGATTTCTCTTATTGTTACGCACAGGTGGCCGACTTTTATAAAGAGCATGACGTAAACTGGTTTAACCAGGAGTCTTTGGCCAACAATAAACTGCAGGCCAGCTCTTATCCTACGTTCTCTACGCCGGGGCAGGCGGTAGAAGCACTGTATGACATGAATGTCCGTATCTTCTCCATTGCCAACAACCACACCTATGACAAGGGTGCCACCGGCCTGGATGCCACCGTGGACTTTTATGAAAATGATATGCCGGACGACATCTGTTATTCCGGTCTTTGGAATAAAGATGATCTGACCTATATTCCAACCTATGAATACAAAGGAAAGACCATTGCTTTCTTAAGTTACACCTATGGAACCAACGGTATCAGTACTCCGTCAGACAGTACCAGACGGGTTATTTACACAGATGAAACGGACGTCATTAAAGCACAGGTAGAAAAAGCCAACCAGATTGCGGACGTGGTCATTGTCGGCTGCCACTGGGGCACCGAAGACAGCCACACCATTATTTCGGACCAGACTACGCTGGCCCAGAATCTGGCAGACTGGGGTGCCGACCTGATTATTGGTACACACCCGCACGTGGTACAGGATGCCGCATGGATTACCGCTGCAGACGGTCGCAAAGTCTTCTGCGCCTATTCCTTAGGCAACTTCATTTCTACCCAGTCCAAACCGGACCAGGTAGTTGGTGTGGTTCTGGATTGCACCATTAACATTGATGCAGACGGTACCGTTACCATTCAGGATCCGAAGCTGGTTCCAACCGTAACCGTATACGGCTCCAATGCTTCTAATTGCCACACCGTTTTCCTGAAGGATTACACGGCCACCGAAGCTCTGAAGCACGGCGTCCGCAACAAGTATTCTTACTTCAACTACCAGTGGATTGTGGATATGCTGTCCAAGTACATAGACAAGGAATTCCTGGAATTGCCGGAAGGTGCTTCCAGTACCTCGGATTCTTCTTCCACCAACAGCGCAACGGTTTCCGTTGCTTCGGAATCGGAAACCAAGAAATCCAGTTCTTCTTCGTCTTCCTCCAGTTCCAGTAGCAGTAAATCAAAGTCTAAATCCGTAAACGCTGCCAGCGTAGAAGAGGATGACAATTCCTCTAC
>CAVFBE010000030.1:0-18161 GCA_963620745.1 Muribaculaceae bacterium
ACGTATGGACTTTTTATTTATGAAAAATGTTCAAGTTGATTTTACAATCGACCAATTCCTTTTAGATGTTGCTTGACGTTTATTATTACTTTATCGACTGCAGTTTCTTTGAATCTTTTACTGCTGTCTTGTCCCAGTGTGTTTTTTAGATTTGTTCCATTTAATCCATTCAACCAGTTTTTTCTGCATGAGTCTTCCTCTGTGTGAAAAAAACTGATTGAATCTTTTTTGCTCATTTTTAAGGCCAAAAGTAGTTCTTTTTAAGAATCAGATAAAAAACTGATAAAAGCCAATATCTGTAGAATAAATGAGCAGAACCAATCCAAAGTACCACTTCTGTTGCTTGTATATCCAGGCTAAGAAATCTATAATATAAGAAAATGATACAAAATGAGTACTATAACAACCAGAATAAATTACTGGAATAAAAGAATTTTTATGTGAAACTGTTTCACATAAGCTGTTATTTCTTAGGAAGGAATTTTCTATGATTACCCGTGCAGATTATGATGCCTTTCCTCCTTTATTGGTGGAATTTTTAAACTATATGGACGCCATCAAAAACAAATCCAAGGCAACCATCAGTGAGTATGCCTCGGATTTGCGTACTTTTTTTCGCTTTTTAAAGAAAGACCGGGGCCTGGTCTCCCCTTCCGAACCCTTTGAAGAAATTGTTATTAAAGATATTGATGCTTCTTTTATTCAAACAATCACCTTAGCCGATGCCTATGCTTTTCTTTCTTTTTGTAAGGATGAACGGCAGAATTCGGCACGTACCAGAGCCAGAAAAGTATCATCATTAAGGGCTTTCTTTAAGTTTTGTACCGTACAGAAACACATTTTGGAAGAAAATCCCATGCAGGAATTGGACACTCCTAAAATGAAGCAAACGCTGCCAAAATACCTAACGTTGGAAGAAGCCATGGAACTGCTGGAAAAGGCCGCAGATGGCCCTAATAAAGAGCGTGATTACGCCATGATTACGCTTTTCTTAAATTGCGGTATGCGGCTTTCCGAGCTGGTCAGTCTAAACTACACTGACATCAGAAATGATAACACCGTTAAAATTACCGGTAAGGGAAACAAAGAACGGACTATTTACTTAAATGACGCCTGCATTCAGGCAGTTAACGCGTATATGGCCGTGCGGCCGGTGGACGGTGTTAAGGACAAAACTGCGCTCTTCCTGAGCAACCGGAAACAACGTATTTCACCGAAAACGGTGCAACACGTTGTTTACCAGGCGTTGGAAAAAGCCGGATTAGAGGGTTATTCTGTCCACAAACTGCGCCACACGGCCGCCACGCTGATGTATCAGTACGGCAATGCCGATGTTCTGGAATTGAAAGAAATCTTAGGCCATGAAAATGTGGGAACCACGCAAATTTATACGCATGTGGTCAATGAACAGCTAAAGACAGCCACGGATAACAATCCATTAAATGCACCAGTAAATCGCAAAGAAATAGACAGAAAAATTAAGGAACAGGCCAGCAGCAAAGAAGGTTAAGTAACATTCTTTAATGGAAGCGCTCTGGTATATTTCTTCATGGACCAGCCGGCGTAAATCATGACCAGAAGTTCTGTAATGGGCATGGTTAACCAAATAGAATTTGCTCCGGCAAGCATCGGAAGGACCAGGATTAAAATACCGCTGATGACAAGCCCTCTGGATACCGATACCACCATAGCGGTTTTGGGCTGCATAATGGACTGGAAGTAGTACGTAGAAAAAATATTAAATGGCAACAGCAGAAATGATGCTGCATACGTACGAATAATGGACGGAGCCATTTCCAAAATTGCCGGTGTCGGATCCATAAAGACGCGGATGTAGAAGTTAGGAACCGCCATACTGAGCGCCGTCCAGAAAATGCCAAAAACAGCGGTAGTGGCCAAAGCCAGCTCAAGGGTTTCTTTAATTCGCTCCCCTTTCCCAGCTCCGTAATTCGTGGAAATAATAGGCTGGGATGCCTGACCAACGCTGTAAGCACAACATTGTACAAACGTGCTGACATTAATAATAGGCCCGTAAATAGACAGTGCATCAGAACCAAGGTAAGTCATAATCTGCCGGTTAAACAGAACGGTCAAAATACCCATTGCCACATCAATAAAGAATGTAGAAAATCCGGTAACGGAAATTTCCTTCAGCTGATGGAAAACACGGTCCGGCTTTATCAAACGCAGTGTATTTTTCTTGCGGAAGAAATGGGTTAACATTACCGCAAAAGAAACCACAGAGCCAATGGCTGTGGCAAGACCGGCACCAAAAATACCCATGTTGCAGGTAAAGACAAAGAAGTAGTCGCCAAAGATATTAAAAATACCGCCGGACAATACACCAATGGTTGCCAGCTTCGGGTTTTTATCGTTCCGTAAGAAGGCAGCCAGCATTTGGTTAAACAGAAACAGCGGGAAAACGAACTTGATGGGAATCATATATTCTTTTGCCAACAAGTACAAGGATTCATCTGCCCCAAAGAAGGTCAGAATGGGATGTTCAAAGCAAAGGATGCCAATCCAGGCCAGAATAGATAACAGTACGGAGCCAATTACTGCGGTTGTAAAATACTGATTTTCGCTACCATCCGGATTCTTGACACCGCGTTTTGTGCTGAAAATGACACTGCCGCCAATTCCCATTAATAAACCAAGGCTGTAGATAATATTCCAAACTGGTGCAACAACAGCAAGGGCTGCCGTCCCCTCCGGCCCCTGATATTGCCCTACCATGGCCATATCAACAATGGAGTAGATTGAGGTAATCATGGCACTGCCGAATGCAGCAGCCAGATATTTGAAGTAAATTGGTCTGATTTTTCCGTTCAGAAAATCCATATCAAAATTCTCCTTTTCATGAAAAAAGCCGGATAAGGAACAGACATTTCAGTCTGCGCCTTATCCGGCTTGTTGTTTCTTTGAGCAACTTGCCCTCCGCGCGTTAGAACAAGATATATCATATTAAACGCGCAAAGTCAAACACTTATTTGTCTTTCTTTGCCTTTTCTTTGGCAGCTTTCTTAGCTTCCTTTTCTGCGGCAGCCTTATCTGCTGCAGCTTTCTTGGCTGCTTCCGCACGTTCTTTGGCACTTAAGTTAGTGGCAATAGCGGTCTTGGCAAAGCGAATCTTGGTGCGATCCGTTCCGGTTTCAATGACAATGCTGTCTTCCTTTACGGAAACAATCCGGCCCATGACGCCGCCGATGGTCATGATGTCATCTCCGATGTTCAGGGATTCTCTCATGTCCTGTTCTTCTTTTCTCTGCTTTTTGTCTCTTCTGGACATCATGAACATATAAACTACAAAGAAGATCAGAATTGCAACCATCCAAATAGAAGATGCGCCGGAAGAGCTGCTTGATCCGGATGTAGATGCCGTGCTTAAAAGAACGGCAAGGGCGTTAAAATCCATTGTTGTACCTCCATTATTTACGGGTTTCCCCGATTAGCACGCTTATTATACCATGCTATTTTCTTAAATTCTAGTATCTAACAGGTCTACATACTGATCGTGGAAACTTTGGAACGTACCCTGATCCAAAGCATCCCGAATCCGTTCCATCAGCGTATTGTAGAAATAAAGATTATGCATGACGCAGAGCCGCATACCAAGCATTTCATTGGCCTTTAACAGATGCCGAAGATAGGCTCTGGAATAATTGCGGCAGGTTGGGCAGTCACAGGTAGGATCTATGGAAAGTTCGTCTTTTTCGTACTTCTGATTGTTCAGGTTCCGAACGCCTTCCCAGGTAAAGAGCTGACCATGTCTGGCGTTGCGACTTGGCATAACGCAGTCAAACAAGTCCACCCCTCTGGAAACAGCTTCAATAATGTTTCCGGGTGTCCCTACCCCCATCAGATAACGAATTTTATCCTTGGGAGCATACGGTTCTACGGCAGAAATAATCTCATACATGGTCTCTTTAGGCTCCCCTACGGCAAGGCCGCCAATGGCGTAGCCATCCAAGTCCAGAGCGGCAATATCTTTCATGTGCTGAATCCGCAAATCCGGAAAGGTACAGCCCTGGTTAATGCCAAATAGCAATTGATTCGGATTAACTGTATCAGGCAGTGCATTCAGGCGTTCCATTTCCACCTTGCAACGCTCCAGCCATCTGGTGGTCCGGGCACAGGACATGGTGGCATATTCATAAGTGGCCGGGTTGGCGACACATTCGTCAAAGGCCATGGCAATAGTTGAGCCAAGGTTGGACTGAATCTGCATGGACTGCTCCGGACCAATAAACAGGGCGCGGCCATCCACGTGGGAGTTAAAGTAGACGCCCTCTTCCTTAATCTTATTTAATTTGGCAAGGGAAAAAACCTGAAAACCGCCGGAGTCCGTTAAAATGGGACCCTGCCAGCCGGTGAACTTGTGAAGTCCGCCCATTTCCTTAATTAATTGGTCCCCGGGGCGGACGTGCAGGTGATACGTATTGCAGAGCATAACCTGGGTTTTCAGGGACTCTTTTAAGTCCAACGCGGACACCGCGCCCTTAATGGCGCCGCAGGTGGCTACATTTTGAAAAGCCGGGGTCTGGACAACGCCGTGGACCGTGGTAAAGGTACCACGCCGGGCGGCGCCTTCCGTTTTTAGTACTTGAAACATGTGGAAACTCCTTTAAGAGATAAACATTGCATCGCCGAAGGAAAAGAAGCGGTATTTTTCCTGTACCGCAACGTCATAGGCATGCATAGTGTGTTCGTATCCGGCAAAGGCAGAAACCAGCATAATCAGGGTGCTTTCCGGCAAATGGAAATTCGTAATAAGGCCGTCCATGCAGCGGAACTGGTAGCCCGGATAAATGAAGATGCTGGTGTTATCTTCATCTTCGGCGATGCAGCCTAATTTCGTTGCCACACTTTCCACTGTCCGGCAGCTGGTGGTTCCGACGCAAATGACACGACCGCCGTTTTCCTTGGTCTGGTTAATCAGATCCGCAGTTTCTTTCGGCATACGGTAGTGTTCGGTGTGCATATGGTGATTTTCTATGCTGTCCTCTTTGACCGGCCGGAACGTGCCCAGACCAACGTGTAAAGTGACTTTTCCGATATTAACGCCCATTTCCTGTACTTTCTCCAGCAGTTCCGGCGTAAAATGCAGACCGGCGGTCGGTGCTGCGGCGGAACCCAGTTCTTTGGAGTATACGGTCTGGTAGCGTTCTTTGTCTTCCAGCTTTTCCTTAATATAAGGCGGTAGCGGCATCTGACCAATTTCTTCCAAAATGGAATAGAAATTGTCTCCGTCATAGGTGAAGTGCACAACGCGGTTGCCGTCTTCTTTCACCTGCTCTACCGTGCCCATTAATTTGCCGTCAGAGAAGGAAAAAGAGGTGCCCTCTTTGGCTTTCTTCCCCGGGCCTGCCAGGCATTCCCAGGTATCCAGTGCAACCTGTTTTAATAGCAGAAATTCCACAACGGCTCCGGTCCCCTCTTTAACGCCGTAAATGCGGGCCGGGAGAACGCGGGTATCATTAATGATCAGGCAATCACCGGGATGAAGAAAGTGAAGAATGTCGTCAAAATGACCATGGGTCAGCTCCCCTGTCTCCCGATCCATATGAAGCAGCCGGGAGGCATCCCGTTGCTTCAGGGGCGTTTGCGCAATGAGTTCCTCTGGAAGATGATACCAGAAGTCGGATTTTTTCATGTCAGAAGGCCTCTTTCAATTGACTTTACAGATGCAATGTTTTATAGTATTTGCAAGTTTGCAAAAAGCGACTGTTGAAGCCGTTTTTTGGCAAAACAACTTGCTCTATTATATTGCATTGAATCCCGGTTTACAACCGGATTTCAAAACTTACATCCCGGAGGGAATTTGATTATGAAACAGTACAAAGTCGGCATCATTGGTGCTACCGGCATGGTAGGCCAGCGCTTTGCCACCATCCTTGAAAACCATCCTTGGTTTACCGTTACCGTATTGGCGGCAAGCTCTCGTTCTGCAGGTAAAACCTATAAAGAGGCTGTAAAAACTTGGAAAATCAACACCGCTCCAATGCCAAAAAGCATGGAAGATATGATTGTTCTGGATGCTGACAATGACATTGAAAAGATTGCCGGTTTGGTAGACTTTGTATTCTGTGCAGTTTCCCTCTCTAAGCCGGAAACCAGAGCACTGGAAGAAGCCTATGCTAAGGCAGAAATTCCGGTTGTTTCCAACAACAGCGCCCATCGTTTTACGCCGGACGTTCCAATGGTTATTCCGGAACTGAACCCGGATCACATTAAGGTAATTGAGGATCAGCGGAAGCGCCTTGGTACCAAGCGCGGCTTTGTTGCCGTTAAGTCCAACTGCTCCCTGCAGTCTTATGTTCCTCCTCTGTATCCACTGGATGAAAAGTTTGGCGTAGAAGATGTTCTGGTATGCACCTATCAGGCCATTTCCGGTGCCGGCAAAACCTTTGATACGTTCCCGGAAATTCTGGACAATGTTATCCCATACATTGGCGGTGAAGAAGAAAAATCCGAACAGGAACCGCTGAAGATCTGGGGCCACATTGAAAACGGTGAAATTGTTCCGGCAGCCAAGCCGCACTTCACGGCACAGTGTCTGCGGGTACCGGTTTCTGACGGCCACCTGGCAGCCGCCTTTGTCCGCTTTGCCAAGAAGCCGACGAAGGAAGAAATCCTGGAAACCTGGGCTTCCTTCTCCGGCAAGCCACAGGAGCTGGATCTGCCGTCTGCTCCAAAGCAGTTCCTGCACTACTTTGAAGAGGACGACCGTCCACAGTCCAAACTGGATCGGAACCTGGACAAAGGCATGGCCATCTCCGTTGGCCGTCTTCGTGAAGACACCCAGTATGACTACAAGTTTGTTTGTGTTTCCCATAACACCCTTCGTGGTGCTGCAGGCGGCGCTGTACTTTTGGCAGAACTTCTTGCTGCAGAAGGTTACATGGACTAACGTTAAAAGGTTAGAAACACTGCATAAGCAAAATGATAAGAGCCCGTTACAGCTGGTTTGTAACGGGCTCTTTTTTGCTTTTAGCTGGAAGCAGGTGTTCATTTACTTTCCCTGCCCTGCTTCGGTTTCTTCTAATTTGGTAACTGTCTTCTTGGTGTTAATTTGGGAATACAGCCGCCGCATCTGTACATTGCACCGATACGTCTGTCCGCATTCCGGACAAACAAAAAAGGCACGGAATGAGCTATTGGCAAACGTCCATTCCGTAGTTGGCTGACACGGAACATGGCAGTCTATGCACTTGCAGCTTAACGAATCCTCTTCCACATACGGACTATGAATGTCCTTAATAATATACGGATGAAACAGTAAGCGCCGGTAATATTCTTCGTTGCAAACGCGAATAAACGGCGTCAGACGGTCTTCATCGTAAACCACACGGAAAATAACGGCGGTCATTTCACAGTCGCCCAGCGCTCTGTGATGAACGTAGTTTTCTGCATCAAGATGAATCATTTCTGCAGCGTTACTCAGACCAATCTGCTGGCTTGGCTGCAAATCCTTCTGCTTCATAAAGAAGGCCTGTGCATCCGCATAATATTTCAAAAACGGGATGGTTGGATCCGACAAATAATAACGGTAGTTTTCGGTTAAGGCACGGACATCCATGTCTCCCCAGGAAAGGATGACGGTATTGTCCACGTCCCCAATCCAACGGGTAAAGTCATCTGCTACATTTAAGAACCCGGCGGCGTCCTTAATATCTTCATTGGTAATGTGGGTCAGCTTTTTTACCCGGGAATGCAGATGTTTTTCAATCTGCGGCTTTACAAATCTGGCATAGGTATCTACGGTCTTTAGCTCTTCATCCAGTTTGATTGCGCCGAACTCAATGATTTCACTGATATATTGATGTCCACGCTTGTCAAAGGCCGTATTCCATTCCAAATCCAGAATGACGAATTGCATATGATAGATAACCCTTTCTTTCCGGCATTAAACGGTAATTTGATCCCTGATTTTGGCCAGGGTCTTATCTCCGATGCCGCTGACATTCGTCAATTCATCCACCGAAGCGAACGGCCCGTGTTCCGTCCGATAATCTATGATGGCCTGCCCCTTCACGTCCCCGATTCCGGTTAAGGTAGTCAGTTCGGCAAGCTCAGCCGTATTAATATTTACTTTCCCGGCAGTGTTACTGGCGGCGGTACTTCCCTCTTCTGCAGCAGTGGTATCCGGTGTTGTTTCTGTGTTGCTCTGCGAGGTAGTACTTTCCGTTTCTGCAGACGTACTGACAGACTCTAAAATATCCCCTTCCTCCGAAGAAGAAAGGGTAACGGCATTATAAGCAATGATGCCGGCTAATAAAACAAAAGCAATTGCAACCAACACGGATTCCCGAAATGTCATTGGGGAGCCTCCGTTTTGTAAATTGGTACGCAAAAGATTATAACATAAAACAGGCAGTTAGAAAGCCCATTTACAGACAATAATAATTGGTTTCCCAGGCCGGAATATACGGATGATGCCGCAAATACAGTTGGTACTGGGGTTGCAGTGTTAAGATCTGTAACGGCAGCAAAAAAAGATCCGTGGTTCGGTGATAAGCCGAAACCGCTAGTGCAGGCTTAAAGACCGTTAATGTCTGTTTCAGGCCCGTTAGTGTTTCTGTCTCTGCTCCCTCTACATCCATTTTAATGTAAGTGGCTTTTGCACCGTTCAGTACAGCGTCCACATCTGTTGTCTGTACTTCCCGTTTTCCGGTATTAACGGAAGAATTCCGTCCGCCACCGCCGTCAAACGGAAGCGTAGTCTGCTCAGACCAGGAAGCAAGCGGATACGTGTAAATCCGATTGCGGATTTCTTCCGGAAGGCTTTCTAAATATTCCTGGAGCTTTTGGTAGTTTTTGGTATCCGGTTCCAGCGCATAAATGGATTCAAACTGATTGCCGGTTAATTGTAAAAACTCTTCTATGGTATCTCCGCGGTAGGCTCCCAAATCTACGTAAGTGGCTGAATCGCCGGGATGAATCAGGTTGTCAAAGACCTCCTGCCGCGGGGTTTCACAGTCAAACAAATAGGATAATTCTCCGGTTAAGCGGTATTGCAACACAGAGGAAAATACTTTTCGGGACTGCTCATCAGCTAACGCTTCATAAACCTGCTGGAGTTCTTCCCTGTACATGGTTAAGTGGTCCAACGTAAAGACATCACAGCCAAACACCGGAACCTCCGGCGCCAGGACTTCATACCGTTTGGCAATTTCTTTGATAGTTTGCATCATGTCTTCCCGGAAGATGGCAAAGCCGATCAGAATAACGCAATCTTCATACTTCTGACAAATATCGGTGTATCGCAGACAGGTGTAGCCATGAAACTCCTGGCCACGGTAAAAGGCGTCGGATACAAAGATATCGGAAATGGAAATCTGATATTTTTCCAGTACAGCCAGCAACTTTTCGGCGCCGTTTCCGGTTCCATACAGAACCAGTGGTCTGGACTCCTGCTGCAGGCGTTGCCAGACATCCTGGGTAATAGAAAATTGAAGTTCCATGCCGAACTCCCTTCTGTAAAAAGAAAACAGTAACTGTCAAAAGACAGCTACTGTTTTTAACTTAGGTTAACCGAACTTATTCTTCGGTGGCTTCTGCTTCTGCAGCAGCCTCTGCAACTTCTGCAGCTGCAGCAATGTCATCAGAAGAAGCTACGAAGGCTTCGCCGGTTTCTACTTCTTCGTCTTCCTTCGGTTCAAGAAGAGCACGGATGGAAAGGCTTACGCGCTTCTTGTCATAGTCAATGTCAGTAATCTTAACTTTGACGCTGTCACCAACGGAAAGAACATCCTGCGGCTTTTCAATGCGCTTGTCAGCAATCTGGGAAATGTGGATAAGGCCATCAATTTCCGGAATGATGTTTGCAAAGGCACCGAATGCAGTCATGCCAACAATCTTGGCATCTACTACGTCTCCAACTTCATAGGTCTTCTTCAGAATGGCCCATGGGTTGTCTTCTTCCTTCTTGTAGCCAAGGGAAATACGGTTGTTTTCCAGGGACTTGATGTAAACTTCTACGGAGTCACCAATGGAAAGAACATCAGAAGGATGCTTAATGCGCTTCCAGGAAAGTTCACTGATGTGAATCATGCCGTCTACGCCGCCGATGTCAACGAAAGCACCGTACTGGGTAAAGGATTTAACAATACCGTTATAAACGGTTCCTTCTTCTGCTTCTGCCCAGAATTTTTCCTGTGCAGCTTTCTTGGCTTCCTTCAGAACAGCCTTGACAGAACCAACAGCACGTCTGCGCTGACGGTTAACTTCAATAACCTTGAACTGAACAGTGGTGCCACGAAGACCATCCAGCGGTTCGCCTCTGTTTTCAGTGGCAAGAGAACCAGGAATGAATACGCGAATGCCCTTTTCGGTAGTAGCAATAACGCCACCCTTGTTGATGTCAGTTACAACACCTTCCATGGTGGTGCCTTCTTCTACTGCTGTTTCCAGTTCGGACCAGGCATTGGCACTGTCAAAACGACGCTTGGAAAGCATGATAGTGCCTTCTACGTCATTGGTTTTCATGATTACGCAGTCTATTTCGTCTCCAACCTTCAGCTCCTCTGCAGGATTTGCGTTTGGATTGTAGCTGTATTCTTCATAACTGATATAACCGGTCTGTTTTCTTCCGATGTCGACCTGAATTTCAGTCGGAGTGATACCAACCACAACACCTTTCACTTTTTGATCGGAAGACATGCTTTCCAGGGATTCTTCCAATGCGGTTGCAAAGTCAAAATCATCAGCATCTTCTACAATTTTGTTTACTACTTCGGACATAGCCTCAAGTACCTCCTTTATTGTAGCAGGTGGCGTTGAAGCCCCTGCACTAACACCTATGGTTTCTGCCCCGTTAATAAACTCAGGGTTGAGCTCTTTCACCGAGTCTATTAGAACAGTATCACAGTTTTCCCTACACACGTTAAACAACTTGATAGTATTGGAACTGTGTCTGGCACCGATTACTATCATTCGTTTACAGCGTTTGGAGAGTACTTTTGCCTCATACTGCCGTTCTTCGGTAGCCTTACATATTGTAGCAAAAATTTTTGCTTTTGTACATATGTTATTTATTGTAGCTACGCAGTTTTCCCAAAGATCAGTCCGGTAAGTTGTCTGGGAAACCAGATTTACGGTCCGATTTTCAAAAATTGTCCTGTTCTTTTCCAACAATTCTTGCAATTCTTCGGGCGTTTGTACTACGTAATACGGACAGGAAACGTAAGTCAGCGTGGCTTGCATTTCCGGATGTTCCTGATTCCCGGTCAGAATAACAATGTCCTGTTCCGGATCCATGGAAGAAACAATTTTCTGGATGCGAACCACATACGGGCAGGCAATATCTTCATATGCAATGCCCCTCCTGTCCAGCTGTTGCTTTACAGAAAGTGGTGTACCGTGTGCACGTAAAATAACAAATGCGTCATCCGGTACTTTTTCCATATCGGGTTCAAAATGTAACCCCTTTTCCTGCAAAGGCTGATTGACATGGTCATTGTGCAGGATTGGTCCGTTTGCATAGACGTTGTCATGCAAAGTCAGTAGCTCTTCTACCCTGTTTACAATGCGCTGCGCGCCAGGACAGAACCCTGCGGTTTTGGCAACAATCAGATCTGGTCCATGTCCCATAATTCCTGTACCTTGGTCATTAACATCTTGGACGCATTGCGCAGCTCAGCGGATTTCCGAACGCCTTCGGTAAAGCCCAATTCTTCATAAGGAATGGGTTCTCCGTAGCGGACAATGCATTTCGGATGGTGGTTGTCCAAATCAGAAGACAGATGAATGGAAGCCGGAACAACCGTTGCTTTGGCGTCTCTGGCCAGCATGGCAAAGCCAACCTTAATACCCTCTTCTGTTTCCGGACGTTTGCGATACCGGTCTCTGGTTCCGGCCGGGAAAATAACCAGCATCTGTTCTTTTTCCAGAACCTTCTGTGCAAACTTCATGGATTCTCTGTCCGGCTTGTCCCGGTTAACCGGGAAGCCGTTGAAAATTTTCAGGGCCCAGCGAATATAAAAAGCCTGATAGAACTCTGCCTTAGCCATGAAATAAGCCGAACGTTTAATGCCGATACCATACATTAGCGTAATGGGGTCAAATCCATTGACGTGGTTGGAAATCAGAATGACTTTCCCGTCCTTCGGTACATTTTCGGAACCAATGAATTCCAAAGACTCAAATTCCTTATTTAACAGATAATGTGCCAGTGGAATCCAGCACTTAAAAAATCTGGTTTTGTCTTTTACTTTTTGTTTTTCCCAATTGTGTACATATGGCTTTTTACTTGCCAGGGGAATCTTTTTTACTTCAGTTGTGCTCATACAAGGGTCTCCTTTGCCAATTGTGTCAGCTTTGCTGCAACTTCCTCAAAGCTCATGTCTGAGGTATCTAATAAAACGGCATCTTCTGCCGGTTTTAACGGTGCAATTTCCCGGTGGGTGTCCCGGTAATCCCGTTCCTTGACTTCTGCCAGAATGTTGTCATAAACAACGGTTTGCCCTTTTTCCGTCAGCTCTTTGTAACGGCGCATGGCGCGGACTTCGGGCGATGCAGTTAAAAACACTTTTAACTGGGCGTTTGGCAAAACAACAGTGCCGATGTCCCGGCCGTCCATCAGGACGTTGTGCGTGGCGGCAATCTTCTGCTGAAGATCAAACAAAAAGTGGCGTACGGCCGGAATGGCCGAAGTTTTGGAAGCATATTCGGAAATTTGCGGGGTGCGGATGGCGTCAGAGACATCCTCCCCGTTTAAAAGAACCTTTTGGGTGCCATCTTCAAAGGCCAGGTCCACTGTAATGTCTGGCAGTAATGCGGCCACTTTTTCCGTATCTTCCGGAGCAATTCCGGCACGCAGAACGGCCAGGCCGACGGTACGGTACAAAGCGCCGGTATCTACATAAATAAAGCCTAATGCTTTGGATACGGCTTTGGCAATGCTGCTTTTTCCGGCCCCCGCCGGTCCGTCAATGGCAATGTTAAACATGGTTGCTCTCCTTTGCTGCGCTTTCCCCGGCCAAGTGACCGGTGGAAAAGGCAATCTGTAAATTATATCCGCCTGTGTAGGCGTCCAGGTCCAAAAGTTCGCCTGCAAAGTAGAGGCCCTGCTTTAATTTGGACTCCATGGTTTTGGGGTTGACTTCTTTTAAGGAAACACCGCCACCGGTCACAATGCCTTCCTCCATGGGGCGGCATCCGGTAATGGGAATGCGATAGTGCTTCAGTAAGTGCACTAAATGATGGCGCTCTTCCTTGGTAATCTGGTGTACTTTCTTTTCGGCAGGAATACCGGATTTTTGAACAATGACCGGAATCATGGAGGAAGGCAACAGCCGGGAAAGCGAATTCTGGAACGCTTTGTTTACGTTGTCTTCAAAATCCCGTTGGATTCGTTTGTCTAATTGTTCTTCGGTTAAGCCGGGCTTTAAGTCAATGTCTAGGTAAAACTCTTCCGGACCGGGGCCGGCCGGCAGGTGGGAGCTGGCGCTGAGGACCAATGGACCGGAGACGCCAAAATGGGTAAACAGCATTTCCCCAAGCTCCTGATAAAGCGGTTTTTTCTTTCCGGTCTGATACAACGAAAGGTGTACGTTCTTTAAGGAAAGGCCTTGCAGTTCCTTACAGGCCGGATCCTCTGAAACCAGTGGAACCAGACAAGGACGTAACGGAGTTATGGTGTGCCCCGCTTCTTTGGCTAAGCGGTAGCCGTCTCCGGTGGATCCGGTCCGCGGATAAGTACAGCCGCCGGTGGCCAGAATGCAGGCAGTGCACGGCAGCAGGCCGTGGTGTTCTGTTTGCACGCCGGTAATCCGGTTTTCTGTAAACTGAAGACCGGTAACACGGTCATTCAGAATGCGCTTAACGCCACACTGCTTCAGGCAGCGGTCAAAGGCATCTACAATATCCTTGGATTGGTCGGAAACCGGAAAGACCCGGTTTCCGCGTTCCGTTTTCAGCGGAACGCCAAGGGCTTCTATAAAATCCATCTGGTCATGCGGCATCCAGCCGGCAAAGGCGCTGTAAAGGAACCGCCCGTTTCCGGGAATCTGTTCCATTAAATACCGCACGTCCGTCTGATTGTTGGTTAGGTTACAACGGCCTTTGCCGCTGATCAGAAGCTTGCGGCCAATGCGCGCATTCTTTTCAATTAAGGTAACCTGCGCTCCGGCCTGTGCTGCCGTACAGGCTGACATCAGCCCGCCGGCGCCTCCACCGACCACAAGAATGTTGTCTTTCATATAGGGTTCCTTTAGTGTTTTTAGTGTTTAACGACGGAATAGTTTGTGAACCCGTTCCGCATAGTTTTTTTTGTAAACCCGTGTCAGGACGGTAACCAGGTAGTCATAAACAATTAATACCAAATCCATTAGGGCCAACAACAGTAACGGTGTCCATTTTCCAAAGCGGTCAAGTCCGTCTACCGGAATTAAGAACACATAAATAATCAGAAGATAGGCTGCTACCACCATTAGGTTGTAGATGATAAATTTAAAAATCCAGGCAAGAGGCTTCTTGAAATGGCTTTCCAGTAACTGCTTTAAAATAGGATAGTACCCAAATACAAATACATACATTACAGCAGCTTCTTTATCTGTAACAATAAAGAAAGACAGGACAGATACGGCAATGTAAATAAACCAGGCCCATTTCTGCTCCGCTTCTTCCAACATGGGTAACATAAGGATGGCGGCAAAAACCGGCAACAGGTAAGTTGTATTCGGAATCATGCCCGTCAGGAAAAGAAGAAAGATAGACAGCGCAGTAATGATACCACCTAACGCCGTCAGGGACGTATTTTTCATGAGTGTTCCCCTTCCTGAAGAATACAAAGATTTTACTATAATATAGTATTAGTTTCAACGATTCCCTTGCTTTTCTTCTGCGCTTTCTATTGCCTTTTCCGGGGTAAAAGAATAAAATTTAAAGGAATACTATATGGAGGTATCCCCATGTCTGATCTTGAAAACAAGAGCGTTGAGGAACTCATAGCCTTAGTAGAATCCCTAACCAAGGAAAAGAGCAACTTAACGGCGAAGAACAAAAAGCTTCGCAAAGACTGTAAGGCGTTTGCCAAGCGTATTAAGGCAATTGAAGACTCCGGTATTTTGGATGTGGATGTTGCGGCATTACAGGAAGAAAACCGGAAATTACAGGAACAGCTGGATGCATTACAGGCTTTCCCGGAAGAACCGGAACCGGAGGAAAA
This sequence comes from Muribaculaceae bacterium, assembly GCA_963620745.1. Taxonomy (GTDB): domain Bacteria; phylum Bacillota; class Clostridia; order Oscillospirales; family Acutalibacteraceae; genus RUG420. The sequence goes on from CAVFBE010000030.1 coordinate 15,170, forward strand.
AGTTCCCGAAGAGGAAATTCCTGAAGAGCCGGAGCCGGAAGAAGAACCGGAACAACTTCCTGCTGAGCCGGTTTACGAAGACATCTCCTCTTTCTCTGAACCGGAGGAAGATACTGCTCCCCTACCCGCCATCCCGGATGAATCCCAGGGAATCTGGACGGAACAACCACAGGAAGCGGATTCCTGGCAGCCGGAAGAAGAATTTACCATTCCGGAACCAAAGGCAGAAAAGACCACCCGTCATCCGAAAGCCAACCGGATTGCCAGAAGAACCATTTCCATTTTTCTTCTGATTTTAATCCTGTTTGCCCTGATCAGCACCATCTTCTGTCTCTTCGGCAGCAAGTGGACCAAAGCAGCCCCGTTTGGATACAGACTGACTTCTGTTTGCCAGGATTACAACGGAGCTAACTTAAACACCAATCAGGTTGTTAAGGTAAAGAAAACCAATCTGGATGAAGTACAGGTAAACGATGTTGTAGCCAGTACGGTAACCGAAGGCAGACTGTTTGGCAAAGTGGTTTCCATTAATAACGATGGTTCTTCCGTTGTTTTGGAAGTAGAAAATGACACAGATCATTATCAGGTAACGCAGGACAATTATATCGGTGTTGCCAAGAAGAGCATTAACGGTCTTGGTGCCTGGGTTCGGTATGCCAGCAATCATACTTACAATTATTTCGGCTACCAAATCTCCCTTGCCTTATTCTTAGTTGGTCTCCTTCTTCTGATTCCGGTTCCAAAGAAAGTCAGAGTCAAGGAAATTGACCAAGAAGCCTTTACCATCTGAAAAGTAAATGAATAAAAAGAATTTTGGGTGCGTCACCAGACGCGCCCTTTTCTTTTGCAAAGGTACGAATTGCAATGAAAAAGAAAGCAACTGCATCGCAAAGGAAACAGAAAAATTAACCCGAAAAATCTAAAAGTTTTTGACAAAATAATAACGAAGTCCTTCTGAATGGCAATACAAATTGCAAAATTCTAGACAAAGTGCACAAAAACCAACCTAAAGATTCTCTTCAGGAACGACAAAGAAACCAGTTTCAAAACGGGACCGTGAGTCGGAATTTATGGTACAATGACAATGATGTTGTGAAGACGGTAAGGCGTACTTTCCTTACTCTATCACCGAAAAAAAGAAGGAGGATTTGTCAATATGGCAAACAAGAAAGTTTTTATTACCGGTGCTTCCGGTACCATGGGTTGGGCTTCTTTCCAGCAGATTTATAAGAACCGCCCGGAACTGGACATTAGCGTATTGCTTCGTGATTCCGAAAAGAACCACGTTCTCTTCGCTGACTACATGAATGACCCACGCGTTGAAATCGTTTGGGGTGACTTTGGTGACTATGACAGCGTAAAGAAAGGCGTTGACGGCGCTTCTTACGTTCTGCACATCGGCGGTCTGGTATCCCCTGCTGCTGACTATTGGCCAAAGAAGACTCTGAAGACCAACGTTCTTGCTGCAGAAAACATTGTTAAGGCAATTAAGGCTCAGCCAAATCCGGATGACGTTCTTGCCTGCTACATTGGTACCGTTGCAGAAACCGGTAACCGTCCGGTTGGCATTCACTGGGGCCGCACCGGTGACCCAATCAAGTGCTCTGTTTATGACCACTATGCAGTTTCCAAGGTTAACGCCGAAGCTGTATTTGCCGAATCCGGCTTAAAGAAATGGGTTTCCCTTCGTCAGTCCGGTATCCTTTATCCGGAAATTCTGAAGAACATGGACCCGATCATGTTCCACGTTCCAATGAATGACGTTCTGGAATGGGCCACCATTGATGACTCCGCCATCCTGATGGATCACATCTGCTCCGATGATCTGCCGGAAGACTTCTACAGAAGCTTCTACAACATCGGTTCCGGTGCTGAATACAGACTTTCCCTGTATGAATTTGAAGACCTTCTTCTGTGGGCTATCGGCATGGGACACGACGCTTCCAAGCGCGTATTCAAGCCGAACTGGTTCATTGACAGAAACTTCCACGGTCAGTGGTATGCTGACTCTGACGTTCTGGAAAACTACCTGCACTTCCAGCAGCACATTCCGGCTAAGGAATACTTCAAGGAAATGTCCAAGAAGGTTGAATGGTTCTACAAGCTGTCCTGCGTTGTAAGAGTACCGGGTATCTCCCAGCTGACCAGAGCTGCACTTGGCATGATTGCTAAGGACAAGCGTTTTGGTACCAGAACCTGGATCAAGAACAAGGATCCGGAAAGAATGTCTGCCTTCTGGGGTGACACCAACTCCTATGGTTATGAACACTGGAAGACCCTTTCTGACAACTGGAAGGATTGGGATCTGACTCCTCCAAGCAATGACATTGCTGAAGCTGACAAGTATAAGCTGAATCACGGTTATGACGAAAGCAAGAAGCTTTCCGAACTGACTGTTGAAGATATTCAGAAGGCTGCTGACTATCGTGGCGGCAAGCTGGTTAACTATGCCGGTGATCCATATGATGCTTCTTCCGAATGGGAATGCGCATTTGGCCACAAGTTCAACATGTCCCTGAACCTGGTTCTTAAGGGCGGCCACTGGTGCCCGGAATGTCATCCGTTCCCATGGAACTATGATGCCATTGCTAAGAAGAACCCGTTCTTTGCTCAGGTTTGGTATGCTGACCATGCTAAGAATGAAGATCTTGTTTACGGTGAAGAAATTTATCGTGACTATGACGAATTCAAGAAGAAATAAGATTCCTGTATTTGCCTAAAGGCGAAAGAAAGAGCCGCTCAGATGAGCGGCTCTTTTGTTATGTCTTTTTCAGGTTGGTTTTCCGTCATGACTCTTTTATGACTCTTCTGTGTCCAGCGGGAAGGTTACCGTAATAGTGGTGCCTTTCCCCTCTTCACTGTGCAGTTCAATGTTGCCGTCATGGTACGCTACCGCATGTTTGACAATGGAAAGTCCAAGCCCGGTACCTCCGGTTTCCTTGGAATGGCTCTTATCCACCCGGTAGAAGCGTTCAAAGATACGGGACTGATG
>CAVFBE010000031.1:0-14900 GCA_963620745.1 Muribaculaceae bacterium
ACTCCAAGGAATCCAAACACTTCGTCTGCCAGTGCAATGACTTCTGCGTCTGCTGCCGGGCTTTGTGTTCCAAAGCACTCCACGCCAAATTGGTGGAATTCCCGCAAGCGGCCTGCCTGCGGCTTTTCATATCGGTAACAAGACGTTAGGTAATACAGCTTCTGCGGAGCAGCATCATTAAACAATCCGTGTTCCAGATAGGAACGAACCGCACCGGCGGTTCCTTCCGGGCGCAGGGTAATGGACCGTCCGCCCTTATCCAGAAACGTATACATTTCTTTTTGAACCACATCCGTGGTGTCACCCACAGAGCGGTCAAACAGTTCCGTGTGTTCAAATACCGGTGTCCGGATTTCCTTGAATCCGTAGTTCCCGGCAATTTCTGCCAAGGTAGCCTCTAGAAATTGAATCTTGTGGCTGTTTTGCGGCAGTGTATCCTGTGTTCCTTTTATGGCCTGTGTAACTAGGGACATAAAGAACCTCCTAAGCCCCTGCGGGGCAGATTTTTAACCTTTGAAATTATAATACCAGGGTTGGCCTTTTGCAAACCTTACAGAGTGGCAATCCGAATCATGTTGGTGGCGCCCTCTTTGCCCGTAGTCTGCCCGCCGGTAACAACCACGTTGTCTCCCGGTTGCAGGTCCAGAATCTTTTTGGCTTCCCGAAGCGAGCTATAGAACATAACTTCGGTAGAATCAAACTCTTCCAGCAGCACCGGCGTAACGCCCCAGCTCAGGTTCAGCCGCCGCCATACGCGCTCCGTAGTAGTGGTTCCAATGATGTCAATTGGTGCACGGAACCGGCTGACCATACGGGCCGTTGCGCCGGTTAAGGAGTTTACTACAATTGCCTTGGCGCCGACGTCAATGGCCATGGAGCAGGTGGAATGGGAAATGGCGTCTACCATATTATGAATCTTGAACGGCGTGTCATGGAACCGGCGTTCATAATGAATATTCTTTTCCGTATATTCTGCAATTTCTGCCATATACTTTACGGACTCTACCGGGTATTTACCGGCAGCAGTTTCTCCGGACAGCATGACAGCGGAAGCACCATCATAAACCGCGTTTGCCACGTCGGAAATTTCCGCCCGTGTCGGACGCGGGTTTACAATCATGCTTTCCAGCATCTCCGTGGCCGTAATGACGCGGCGCCCCAGCATCCGGCAGGTATCAATGACCTTTTTCTGAATGGCCGGTACTTCTACAAACGGAATTTCTACTCCAAGATCTCCGCGGGCTACCATAACGCCGTCTGCTAAATCGCAGATTTCAGTAACATGGTCTACGCCGGACCGGTTTTCAATTTTGGCAACCAGTTCAATGTCCTTGCCGCCGTTGGCGTCCAGATAATCCCGCAGATCCTGCAGGTCCTGCTTGGTGGAAACAAAGGATGCCGCAATAAAGTCTACGTCATTCTTGATGCCGAAGAGCAGGTCAGACTTGTCCTGTTCGCTTAAATACGCATTGGTCATAACATGGTTCGGGAAATTCATGGACTTCTGGTTGGACAGTTCTCCGCCGATTTGAACCACACAGTTGGCATTGTTGCCCTCCAGCTCTTCTACTTTAAAGCTGACCAGGCCATTGTTGACCAGGATAATATCTCCAACGGAAAGGTCGGAAATCAGGTCTTTATAGGTAACGGAAACGCGGTGTTCGTCTCCTTCTACATCATCGGTAGTAAAGGTAAACTTGTCCCCTTCTTTTAAGGTGACCCGTTTGTTCTTGAAGGTCTTAATGCGATATTCCGGGCCCTTCGTATCCAGCATGATGGCAATCGGCAGGTTCAGCTCTTCCCGCACTTTCTTCAGATTGTCAATCCGGACCTGATGTTCCTCATGGGTGCCATGGGAAAAATTCAGACGTGCCACATTCATACCGGCAAGGCAAAGCTGCCGTAAGATGGCAGGGTCGTCACAGGCTGGGCCAATGGTGCAGATAATCTTTGTTTTTCGCATAATTCTTCCTCCAAAAATAAAAGGGCCTGCAAAAGAAGGAACTCTTTTGCAGGCGCTTGCAAGGTTATTCTTCTGTCAGTTGTTTTCTTTGATCCGTCTTCGGATTGACAATATCCCGCCAGTCCAGATCTCCACGGGCAAGGGAATGAATCAGAGCTTCTGCCGTGGCAATGTTGGTGGCAACCGGAACGTTGTGCACATTGCAAAGCCGGAGTAAGTCTGCTTCAATTGGCTCCATAGGTTTTGGGTTTAAAGGATCCCCAAACATTAAGAGTAAGTCAATTTCATTACAGGCAATACGGGATGCAATTTGCTGTTCTCCGCCCTGGTCTCCGCTTAGAAACTTCTGAATAGACAGACCGGTGGCTTCTGATACAATTTTTCCGGTGGTACCGGTAGCACAAAGTTTGTGCTGACTAAGGATGCCCGCATAAGCAATACAGAACTGGGTCATCAGTTCTTTTTTTACATCATGAGCAATAATGGCTATATTCATGAGAATATCTCTCCTTCAAATACCTGTAAGTCGTGACCATTTTAACACAAAAGGTCGTTTTTAACAACCGGCTTTTGTGTTCTTTTCACAAAAGCAAAAATGTCCAGCTTACACTTTCAAGGGTACGTTTTCTCCTTCCAGGCGGGCACAGATCCGCTGTAATGCTTTGGCGGATTTGCGCCGCAGATCCACGCAGGTCCCGGTTTGTGCAGCCAGCGCCAGCTGCATGTCTTCCGGAACTACGCCAATCAGCCTTGCTCCTACTGCATCTATGGTATTGTCTATGTTCAGTGCGCGTTCTTTTTCCACCGATTTACGAATAAACCGGTTAATCAGTAAACGGCACGGAAGGCCTTGGTCTTGTAACAGGTCCACAGCAACTGATGCGCTGTGTACACAAATGGGATCCGGCGTGGATACTACCAGCGCCAAATCCATACCCCACGTGGCGGCGGTAAAGCCGGAACCTACGCCGGCCGGACTGTCCACCAGGATATAATCATAAAAATTTTCATACTGCGCCAGCAGGGTTAAAACCTGCTCCTTGGTAATGGGGTGCGGTTTTAACGGAGCTGCCAGGACATCCGGCCCGGACATGCTGGCCGGAATGACCGCCGCCATTGGCTTGCAGCGGCCTGCAATGACGTCATACCAGTCATAAACCACCCGGTCCGCTACACCAAGCATCAGGTCCTGGGTGCGTAGCGCAATATCAAAATCAAGAAGTAACACTTTTTTGTTCAGGGTGGTTAAGATCCGCCCCATCATAGCAGTCAGCGTAGATTTCCCCACGCCGCCCTTACCGGAAGTAAGTAGCACTTTTCTGGCTTTCTTCTTTTGTTCCGACACCGTGAGTCATCTCCTTTCCACGCCCTGCTTTTTCTGCTTTCTTTTTTTGCTTTCTAATGTAAGACTATGCGTTTAAGAAAGCAAGGTGTTGTAGTCTGCCGTGCTTTGCAGTGTTTTTGCAGAGAAGTAATAATCATAAATATCAGCGGCAATAACGGCAGTCAGGGAACCGGCGTCTGCCGTTTCCACAACAACTGCTACGCCAATTTCCGGATCCTTATAAGGAGCAAAGGAAATTAAGAAACCGTTGTTACCTTCAATGTAGTCGTCTCCAACCTTTTTGGTAACTTCAGATGTACCGGTTTTGGCAGCTACCTGTACCGGAAGATTCTGGAAATATTGTTTACAGGAACCCTCCGAAGCCACTTTCAGCATACCTTCTTTTACCAGGGACAACGTCTTACTGCTGATGCTGATTTTTTGGGCTATTTCCGGATCCTTTTCCAAAATGGTTTCCGAATAATCTGCGGAAAGCACCTTCTTTACCAAATGCGGCACATACCGGGTTCCACCGTTTGCCAACGTGGATACGTAGTTGCAAAGCTGGATTAAGGTAAACTGGTTGTCACACTGACCAATGGCTGTGGTAATGGTGTCACCGGGATACCATGTACCGCCGCTGGCCTGCCGTTCTTCCGGGCTGGACATCTGTCCGGTTGCTTCGGAAATTTCAATGCCGGTCTTCTGGCCAAGGCCAAAGGCATCTGCCCACTGGTCCAGCTTGGTAATACCAAGCAACCGGCCGGTTTCATAAAAGAATACGTTACAGGATTCTTTCAGGGCACCAACTACATTATTGGTTCCATGCGCTTTATTATAAGCGCAGTGGTACGTATGGTCAGAGTAATAAGTATAGGAACCGTTACAGGTAACGGTGAAGTTTTCGTCAATAACGCCTTCTTCCAGCCCGGCCACGGCAACCAGCGGCTTAAAGGTGGAACCCGGTTCATATACACTGTTCAGGGCACGATTCCAAAGCGGAGCGGTGGAATCATTGGCCCAGGTGCTGTAATTTTCTTTCCAGGTGCTGTTGTCATAGGTCGGATACGTTGCACAGGCTAAAACTTCTCCGGTGTTAACGTTCATAACCACAACAGCTGCTGCACAGGGCAGAGAAGTAGAACTGTTTAAGGTGTCTACCCGCTGTTTTAAGGATGCTTGTGCTACCTGCTGTAACCCGGCATCCAAAGTCAAAACAACCGCGTTTCCCTGGGTTGGCTCTATGGTGTAGGTTTCTGTGGCGGTTCCGTCTGCGCCAACGGAAACACTCTTTACGCCACGGGTACCACGGAGGTATTGCTCCATGGCCAGTTCTATACCAGAACTACCGTAAATGTCTGTAACGGTGTAGGCATTCCGCTTCAGTTCGGCTTCTTCATCGGAAGTGTTGGCTTCCTTAATGGCCTGTTCCAGTTCTTCGGTTTTACTTTTATAGGTGTCAGCGTCAATGTTGGCCGTACGCCCAATAATGTGCGGAGCCAGGGTACCGTCGGTGTATTCCCGGTACGCTTCTACCGTATTTTCCACGCCTTTATAAAAGTTCTTGTTTTCCATGATAATGGTAACAAAATCCATGGAGACGTCTTCTGCAAAGGTGTACGGATAAGACTTGCTGAAGTTTTCTTTCTTCATTTGTACGCAGACGGAGGCAATGTCCCTGGCATCCTGTTTGGAATAAGATTCCAGCTGGTACCGCTTAATTAAAGCATCCATACAGTTTTCCGCCGTGGCGTAACTGTTCAGATTCAGCATGTCAGAAGATTTCAGCCAGGTAATGTAGGATTCCGCTGCTTTGGTGTCAGATTCATCCATTGCCGCAGCAGTGTCTGTGTCCTCTGTGGTAAACACATACTTCCCAGTGCCGTCCAGAATAATGGGAAGTTCATCCACATATTCCACATTGTTGGCTTCGGCCAGTTGAATCAGGGACAGGATAATTTCATTGCGGGACGTTTGTTCGTCACTGCTGGGGAAACTGACGGCATTAAAGGTAATGGAGTTTCCCTGGCGGTTGGTAACAATAGGCGAACCGTTCCGGTCCAGGATTTCTCCGCGGACAGCGTCTACAGTTACGTTATAAGCGGTTGCACTTCCGGCTGCATCAGAGTTTCCCAACTGTGCCCAGAACAGCACGCCGGTCAGGGTAACACAAAGAATCCCGATAATAACATTAACGGCTACGGTTCTGGCTTTACTGATTCCCATAGGGAACTCCTCCTTTCTGTAGGAAATGCAAGCAGGAATAGCAAACGTTCAGGCCATTACGGTCTGCGGGTGGTAACCGGTTTTGGATACCGGTTGCGGATAGAGACAAGGACTGCTCTAACAAGAATATAAAAAATTGGTGTAAACAGATACGTATATAACATAGTCGGCAGGTAAAACGTAACCAGTGAATGGAACGCGCCACCCGTGCCACGGATGACCACAAAGATCAGCCAGTGGACAAGACCATAAAAAACAACGGTGATTGCGCCCAGCAACAGGCTGGTAACCAGGTTGTTCCGCATCAGATAATTCAGTAGCAGCGCTACCGAAGTGGAAATGGCAAACATCATAAGCGCGTGGAATCCGTCTCCCCAGGCGGAGTAAACGTCCCATAGGGCGCCTGCCACAACGGCAAAAATGGTAGCTTCCAGGTTGTGCTCAAACATGGAAATGCAAACAACCAGTGGAACCAGCAACCATGCATGTGCGCCAAAAACAGACGGAATCAGGTGGCCGGTATTTTGTAACAGAGAGCAAAGCAAAATCAGGCAGGCATAAAAGAAACGAACCCAGAAGCGGTGTTTCTGTTCCCGCGTTAAACGGAGCCGGGGCTTTTTCCCAAGAGGGATGGTCTTGTTTTGTACTTTCAATGTCCCGCTCCTTTCTTTGGCGATGCAGTAGTTACTGTTGCTATAGTTCTGTTCTTCTTTTCCGGAGCCTTACTGTTCCGGCACGGTTTCTGCCGAAGCCGTGTTGCTTTCAGTTGCGGAAGACGACGAGGACGAAGAAGTGGTGCTCCGTCTTCTTCTGGTAGTGGTACTACTGGACGTAGTGGTGGAAGACGAAGATTCAATTTCCGGCGAAGTGGCATCCGAAGAGGAAGCACCGCTGTCCGTGGCAACGGAGATACCCTGGCCATCAAAGGCGGTCAGGATTAGAACTTCCTGTACGTCAGCAATAGAAATGCTTGGCTTAACCGTGGCAAATGCGGAAAGGTTATAGTCATCATTCTGTACGTTGGTTACGGTACCAATAACCAGGTCCCGTGGGTAAATACCACCGGAACCTGCCGTGTTGATAATGGCGCCTTTGGTAACAGCGGTATCCCGGTTCAGCCCGGACAGCTTGCAAAGGCCCTGGGCGGCCAGCTCCGTGGTGTTGGTAATGTAGCCGGATTCCCGAGTTCTGATGTCATAAACGGAAATGCTGATGTTCGGATCCAGGATGGTGGAAATAACGCAGTACGTGGGAGCCACCTTGGTAACCACACCAACCAGCTGGCCGGCCCCGTAAATAACCGGGTCATTCACCTTAACGCCACTGGCCGTACCCTTGTTCAGGACAAAGGTGGTGTAATTGTTGGCCGCATCCTTGCCAATAACACTGGCAGACAGCACTTCATAATCCGTGTGGTCTTCCTGAATGCCAAGGAAGGCTTCATATTGTTCCAGCTTCTGCTTGGCAGATTCATAATCTGCTAAGTCTTTCTGGTATTCCGTTACCTGGTTTTCCAGTTCTTCAATCCGCTTTTCATAGGTGGTGGAGCGGGTAAACAGGTGCTTTATGTAACTGGCCCCACGGCTGACGCCGCTTGCCACAATTTCAAATGGTTCCGCTACAATACCGATGGTAGAGGAAAGAGGGCTTCCCCGGTGGGCGGAGACCCCTGCAATTATGGTGAACAGAATCAGGACTGCCAGAATGGCAGCCAGGATTTTAAACCAAAGTGTTTTGAAAAACCGTTTCACGCCGGATCCTCTCTTCTTTCCCTAAAAGGTGGTAAAAGGGGCTTTGATACAAAGCCCCTTTTTCTGTTCTCCTAGTGATTACAGCCTGTGCTTAGTCGTAATTCTTTGTGCCGGTCAGGCTGAGCATGTCATTTTCCAAACAGATACCGGTGCCGTCTACAACGCAGTCCAGCGGATTGTCGGCTACGTGAACCGGCATTCTGGTTTCTGCGGAAATCAGGCGGTCCAGGCCACGCAGTAATGCGCCGCCACCGGACAGCATGATGCCCTGGTCAATGATATCTGCGGCCAGTTCCGGCGGTGTTTTTTCCAGGGTGGAACGGATAGCATCCAGGACCTGGTTAACGCTGTCGGAAAGGGCTTCCCGTACTTCTTCCGAAGTAATTTCAATGTTCTTCGGAAGGCCGTCTACTAAGTTTCTGCCCTTTACGTCTACGGCGCCTTCGCCTTCATACGGATAGGCAGAACCAATTTTAATTTTAATGTCTTCTGCGGTGCGGTCACCAATCAGAAGGCTGTATTTCTTCTTTACGTAGTTGACAATAGCTTCGTCAAAGCTGTCTCCGGCTACGCGGGCAGAGCAGGAAGTAACAATGTCTCCAAGGGAGATAACGGCAACTTCTGCGGTACCACCGCCGATGTCTACAATCATGGAACCGGTGGCTTCTGCAACCGGAAGTCCTGCGCCGATGGCAGCTGCCATGGGTTCTTCAATCAGGCTGACGCTCTTGGCGCCGGCGCTTCTTGCGGCGTCATGAACCGCTCTGCGTTCTACTTCAGTAACCCCGGACGGAATGCAGATCATAACTCTGGCCTTGGACAGATGAGAGGCCTGCATGGCACGGGTAATAAATTCTTTTAACATATCCGCGGTAATATCAAAGTCGGCAATAACGCCGTCCTTCAACGGGCGAACAGCAGTAATGGAGCCCGGGGTACGACCAATCATCTGCTTTGCTTCCGAGCCAACTGCTACAACCCGGTTCGGGGTGGAACGAACGTCTACGGCAACAACGGAAGGTTCGCGGATAACGATTCCTTTGCCCTTTACAAAAACAAGGGTATTTGCGGTACCGAGGTCAATCCCCATATCCTGTGTAAATAGCATCTTTTACTAGACTCCTTTCAAGGGCCAATCATGCGCACTGGGGCATGTTCTTCTTTAATAGTATAGTTATTATAAACCACCGTAAACCGGTGCACAACAAGAAAATCGTTACAATTTTTGTAAGCGATTCAGCACTTCTTTGGCAGGTAAGCCAACCACATTTAAGTAGTCCCCGTCTATCTTTTCCACCAGTTCCCCACCAAGACCCTGGATGCCGTAGGAACCGGCTTTGTCCATAGGTTCTCCGGTGGCAATGTAGGCCCAAATGGTATCCTCTGAAAGGGGCTTGAAATAGACGTCAGTCCTAACGGCAAAGCACTCTGTCTGCGCCGGGCGGCACAGGGCCACTCCGGTGTAAACCTGGTGGGCCTTTCCGGAGAGCCGTTTCAGGGTGGCAAAAGCATCCGCTTTGTCGGCCGGTTTCCCCATGGGGATGCCGTCCGACACCACAATGGTGTCCGCACCCAGGAAGACCGTGTCTTCCGTCAGCGGATGCCCTTCGTTGCGCCATTTTTCCAAAGCCGCTTTTGCCTTGCCCAGGGCCAGTTGCTGTACCCCCTGCTCCGGATTTGCAAGACTGACCGAGTGTTCATCAAAGTCCGCCGTGAAAACGGTGAAGGAAAGGCCCTGCTCCGACAGGATGTCCCGCCGGCGCGGGGAACCGGACGCCAGAATCAGCTTCATTCTGCCGCCTCCGTTTCCGTTGCAATCGGCTGCAGTTTGCCAAGCTGTTGCATTTCATGATATTTCATCAGGGCAATGACGGTTTTGGAGTCCTTCAGTTCCCCGTTATAAATCATGGTTAAGGCTTCGGTCAGCGGAACGGAAAGCACGTTTAAAAATTCTCCTTCGTCCAGCTGCTGGCCGATTTCCGTCAATCCGTCGGCGGCATACAGGTGAATTTTTTCATTGCAGTAACCGGGGCTTGGGTAGTCAATGCCCAGATCAAAGTACCGTGCTGCGTTCATGCCGGTTTCTTCCTGCAATTCCCGCACCCCGGTTTCAAAGGGCGTTTCCCCCGGTTCCAGTTTGCCGGCGGGAATTTCCAGTAGGAGCTCTTCGTATGGATAACGGTACTGTTTTACCAGTAACACTTCCCCCTGTGCGGTAATCGGCAAAATGCCGACACCACCACGGTGCTCTACCACTTCCCGGCTGACAATTTTCCCGTTGGACAGCTGGGCGTCGTCATTTCTGACGTTGACAATGCGGCCCTTAAACACGTAAATTTTCCGGATGGTTTTTTCCAAAAGATCCGATTCTTTGAACTTCATCATACCGTGTCATCTTTTCCTTTACTTTAAAAGAGGGGTATTGACGAATCCGCCAATACCCCTCTTTTGTTTTCTTAGTCGTCTGTTTCTACTTCAAACTCCAGATTTTTGTTGCATTTTGGGCAGACAATGCCACCTTCTGCCAGCGCTTCCTCATCTAAATACATCAGCAAGCCGCAGTTGGGACATTCTACTTCAAACAGCTCTTCGTCTAAGAAGGGTTTTTCTTCTGCCTGATTTTCTGTTACAGCCACTTTGACCTGTCCGGCCGGTTCCTCCGGTTTATCCGGTTCTGCCTTTGCTACCGGCTGTTCCACCGGCTTGGACTGCGGCTCTGCAGCCTTAGCCTCCGCAGCAGAATCTGCCTGCCGCAACTGGGCAAACACGTCAGTCATGGTGGATTCCATGCCGTCCAGGGTCAATGCGGTATCCGTTAACACGTCTACCACAGCATTAAACAGCTTGGTTTCCGGACGGGTTTCATCCAGATTCAAGCCCTCTTTTAATCCGGCCAGGTAGGCTACTTTTTCAGACAGCGCCATAACAGGATCTCCTTCTTTATTATGCACGGCCCATGTACTCTCCGGTACGGGTATCAATCTGAATGGTTTCTCCTTCGTTAATGAAGAGCGGAACTCTGACTTCGGCACCGGTTTCCAGGGTTGCCGGCTTGGTGGCGTTGGTTGCCGTGTTGCCTGCAAAGCCAGGTTCGGTTTCGGTTACAGTCAGTTCTACAAAGTTTGGCGGTTCTACGCCGAACACCTTGCCCTTATAAGAAAGGATTTTGCAGGTCATGTTTTCCTTAACAAACTTAAAGTTGTCCGGCAGATCTGCTGCGCTGACCGGTTCCATTTCAAAGGTTTCATTGTCCATGAAATAATACAGGTCACCGTCATTGTAAGAATAATCCATTTCTCTTCTTTCAATGAAAGCGGTCGGGAATTTAGCGGTTGGGTTGTAGGACTTTTCTACAACGGAACCGGTAATTACGTTTTTGGTCTTGGTTCTAACAAATGCTGCACCCTTACCAGGTTTTACGTGCTGAAACTCTACAACCTGAAGGACTTGTCCGTCTTCTTCAAAGGTTACGCCGTTTCTAAAATCACCAGCAGAAATCATAGGTGTACCTCCATGTACTAAATTGCTTTTTATTCGTACTTATTGTATCTTATACCCCTTGCTTTTTCAAGGCATGGTGCCTTATAAAACAATCAGGTCTTTGGTCAATTTGCAGAAATTCTGCGATCCTTCTTCCGTTACCATCAGCATGTCCTCAATTCGCACGCCGAATTTACCCGGAAGATAAATGCCCGGTTCACTGGTAACCACATTCCGATCCTGCAAAACAGCTTCCGAGCGCGGGCCGCAGAAGGGTTCTTCATGAATTTCAATGCCTACGCCGTGGCCCAGGCTGTGACCGAAGTAGGGGCCGAACCCGGCTTCGGTAATAATGTCTCTGGCCACTTTGTCATACGCCCGTGCCGTTATGCCGGCGTGAAGTGCTTCCACTGCAGCTTCCTGTGCCTTGCGCACGGTGTTATAAACCAGCCGCATTTCATCCGATGGCTTTCCAAGGGCAACCGTTCTGGTTGTGTCACTGCGGTAGCCCTGATATAAAGCACCGAAGTCAAAGGTAATGAAGTCTCCGCGCACCAGCGCCCGCATACCCGGAACCCCGTGGGGCTTGGAGCTGTTTTCTCCGCTGACAACAATGGAATCAAAGCCAACACCGTCTGCGCCGTTCAGACGCATGCGATATTCCAGCTCTGCTGCCAGTTCCCGCTCCAGAACGCCTTCTTTGACGTAGTCCAGTGTTTCCAGGAACGACTTTTCCGCAATTTCCTGTGCCTTGGTCATCAGAACCAGTTCTTCTACTTCTTTCCGGGAACGGAAATCCTGAATGTAGGCATCCAGGGTACCACTGGTGTTCCAGATCAGCTGCGGATGCTTTTCCCGGAAGCCGTTCAGGTCGGCCATGGTCATCCGGGAGGCCTCTACCAGCACCTCTGTGCACCCTTTGGCGCGCAGGAATGCATCAATTTGTTCATGTGCATCCGTCTGCAAAGCAACGGCGCAGGCGGTTACCCGGAATTTGGCATCTTCAATGTAACGACTGTCTGTCAGGAAAAGGGAGCCCTTTGCGCTAACAATCAGGTATCCGTCAGAGGTGTAAAATTCCGTAAAATACCGGCGGTTTTCTTCCGAAAGAATCAGTGCGGCCTGGTTTGGCTGCAGCTTTTTTTGTAATGCAAGCAGATTCATAATCTACTCCTTTCCTGTCGGGCGATTTGTTCTAAGGTCGTCCAGGAGGTCCTGAACGGTAAAAATAAGTTCTTCCAAATTCCGTTTCATGGCAAAGATCTTTGGGGAACGCTTTTCCATTTCATAAGGAAAAACATACAGCATGTTTACTCCGGCCAGATTGGCACCAATGGCATCGGTCAGGACTTGATCGCCGATCATGGTCATATGCTTCGGCAAAACCCGCATTTTCAGACAGGCCCTCCAAAATCCGAAGGGAAATGGTTTCAGTGCGGTTCCGATGGTTGGAATGCCGAATTGTTTGCCCAAATCTCCGGAGCGACTTGCCCAGGCGTTGGAAACAATGACCAGACGGTAACCGGCCTGTTTCATGGACCGGATCCAGTCTTCTGCCCCCGGCAATGGCGTGTGGGTACCGTCAAAACAGGCGGTATTGTCAGCATCTATGGCAATGACCTTTGTCTGTAACTTTTGCAAATCTTCCACGCTGACATCCATCATGGTGCGGCGTTTCATGGCTGTACGAAGTACCTTTTTCATAGGCCCCTCCTTTAAAAACAAAACCGGCTGAGGAAGTTCCCAGCCGGCCGTTTCAAAGACTTATTTGTATTTGCGCTTGCGAGCAGCTTCCTGTTTCTTCTTTTTCTGAACAGACGGCTTTTCGTAGTGTTCTCTCTTCCGTACTTCCTGGATAATACCGTCACGAGAAGTCTGTCTCTTAAAACGTCTGAGAGCAGCATCAATGGATTCGCCTTCGCGAACTTTTACCTGGCTCATTATGTTGTCCCTCCTTCCAATTTAGCAGGGTTAATTATCAATCATGGTTCGTCATACGAACATGGCCTATTATACAGCCTGCTTCAGGGGATGTCAATTCGCATTCTCCAGATAAACACTGGTACTGGGGAACGCAAACGAAGCCCCGTTTTTCTCTACAATAGCACGGATTTTCAGGTTAACATCCTGCTTAATCAGCATGTGTTCGTCCTTATCCGTGAAGATGGTAAAGTACAAATATTCAATGTTCAGGCTGCTGTCCCCGAAAGTGGAAAAGCTGACGGCAATCCGTTCGTTATCTACCGCTTCATGTTTGGAAAGCATTTCGCGGATTTCCGTTACAATCTTTTCTATGGTTTCGTTGGACGTGTCATAGGTCAGGCCAATGCTTTCATTTACCAACCGCTTCCCCATTTTGGAATAATTGGTGATGGCTTCGGCCATTAAGGTGGAGTTGGGGATGACAACAAGTAAATCGCCGGTGGTACGGATGCGGGTGGAGCGCATGGTCATGTCTTCCACGGTGCCCTTGCAGGACGGCGTTTCAATGTAGTCCCCGATTTCAAAGGGTTTGTCGGCCACAATTTCAAAGCCGGCAAACAGGTTGGAGGCCGTGTTTTTGGCCGCCAGGGACATGGTCAGACCACCAATGCCAAGACCGGTAATGATGCCGTTAATGTTGTAGCCCAGTTCGCTGATGATGATGACCAGGGACAGGCTGACAATGATAATCTTCAGCACATTGGCAGTAAATTTAATGGCTACCGCGCTGGTCTGATGGTGCTCCTCCGACGTCTTGATTAGCAAAGACGTCAGGTACGGAGACAGGTTCATGGCAATCCAGGTAACCAGCACTATGTTGGAAATCCGGATCAGCTTGGTGGAAAAGTCCGCAGCCCAGGACAGGGTGCTTCCCGGATTCATGACTACCAGGAACAGATAAAGTCCAAACACCGGTAGATACACGCGGAGCGGGCTGATTACGGACTGGCTTAAGCCCTCCGACATAGCCGGCCAGCGCACGGTGGATTTTTTCAATAAGTTGGAAACGAATTTGGCTACCTTCCCGCGGAAGGCTACACAGAGCCCCCACAGGAGGAGTCCCAGCAAAATAAAGGAAAGATGCGTTGTAACATACCCTGCAACAGAGTCAAATACCTGCTTTAATTCTTCCGTCATAGCTGATCCTCTATTTGGCAACAATATTAACCAGGCGGCCCTTTACGTACAGTTCCTTCACAATGGTCTTGCCTTCCAGGGCAGCGGCCACTCTGCTTTCTGCTTTTGCAGCAGCAATGGCGTCTTCTGCGGTAATGTCGGCCGGCACCATAATACGGGCCTTGATTTTACCGGTTACCTGTACGGCAATTTCCACTTCGTCTTCCACGCACTTGGCTTCATCATAGGTCGGCCATTCTGCCGTAGCCATCATGCCGCCGAAGTTCTGGGCTTCCCAGGCTTCTTCGGTTACGTGCGGGGCAAACGGATTCAACAGCAGCAGGAAGGTCTTGTATTCTGCCTTGTTCAGCTTGCCGTTATCAGAAATCTGATTCAGCAGAGCCATCAAAGTGGCAATGGCAGTGTTGAACTTCATGCTTTCAATGTCTTCGGAAACTTTCTTGATTGCTTTATGGAAGGAAGCGGAAAGTTCTTTGGAATACTCGCCTCCGTCTACCAGGATATCCTGCAGAGCCCAGGTACGGTCAATAAAGCGCTTGCAGCCCTTTACGGATGCTTCGGACCACGGAGCAGCCTTTTCATAGTCACCCATGAAGAGAACATAGGTCCGCAGAACATCTGCACCGTATTCATTTACAACATCCAATGGGTCAATAACGTTGCCCTTGGACTTGGACATCTTGTCTCCGTCCGGGCCCAGAATCAGACCCTGTGCCGTCCGCTTAGCGTACGGTTCCTTGAACGGTACCTCGCCGATGTCATACAGGAAACGGTGCCAGAACCGGGAATAAATCATATGGCGGGTAACGTGTTCCATACCGCCGTTGTACCAGTCTACCGGACCCCAGTATTTCAGCTTTTCCGGATCCGCAATGGCCTTGTCATTGTGCGGGTCAATGTAGCGCAGGAAGTACCAGGAAGAACCGGCCCACTGTGGCATGGTGTCGGTTTCCCGGCGGGCATGGCCTCCACACTTCGGGCACTTGCAGTTGACAAATTCCGGAATCTTGGCCAGCGGGGATTCCCCGTCAGTGCC
>CAVFBE010000032.1:0-34589 GCA_963620745.1 Muribaculaceae bacterium
GCAATAATGTTATCTGTCAGGTTGTTAACGAAGGTTTCCCGGTCTTCTTCGCTGTTCAGGACGCTGTAAGCCCAGTCCCGGAAAGCGGCGGTAAATTTGTTGCGGTCCAGGAAAGACGCCTTTTCAAAGAAACGGGTAAAAAGGTCATTTAAGGAATACCTGTCTGCTTTAATGTAGACCGCATCCAGGAACTGTTCTTTCAGGAGCTGATAAATTTTAATCTTTTGCAGCAGCTTGTCCCCCAGGGTCATCATGTGGGGAACGGTTTCATTTAAAAAATGACGGGCTGCTCCGGCAATTGGCTTTTGGAATGCCGGAAGAAGACCCTGCACGGTCAGCTTCTTTCCCTTTGGAAGGGGAATCTGTTTTTTAGGTGCCAAAATTAAGGCTTCCACCGCCACGCTCAGCAGGGCGGCTCCGGCACCGATCTTTAATTCGGAAACCGTATATTTCCGGATATTCTTTCCCAAGGGAAAGCACCTCACTTTCATCCGTTTTATCCTAGCAGAAAAGCAGAAAAAGGGCAATAGAAAGCGGCTGCCGAAGGCTTCGGCAGCCGCTTTGTTTTGGGTTGTTCAGAAACTTATCTTCTGCCGCCTCTGCCACGGTTTCCGCCGTGACCGCCGCGGTAGCCGCCCTGACGCGGACGACGTGCTGCTTCTTCTTCAGCAAGATCATTTTCCGGAACGGCGCCCTCTACTTCAATCAGAGCGTCTCTTCTGGAAAGGTTAATGCGGTTCTGGTCATCAATTTCCAGGACCTTAACAATGATTTCGTCTCCAACGTTGACAACATCTTCTACCTTGTCGGTATGTTTGATGTCCAGACGGGAAATATGAACCAGACCTTCTTTGCCCGGTGCAATTTCAACAAAGGCACCAAAGCTCATCAGGCGGGTAACAACGCCCTTATAAATGGCGCCGATTTCCGGATCATTGGCAATGGTTTCTACCATGAAGATGGCGCGTTCGGCGTCAGCCTGGTCAATGGCAGATACAAATACCTGGCCTTCATCATTCACGTCAACCTTGCAATTGCATTCTGCGCAGATCTTCTGGATAACCTTACCCTGCTTACCAATAACGTCACCAATCTTTTCCGGATTGATGGTGGTGGTCAGCATCTTCGGTGCATACTTGGAAAGCTGCGGACGAACTTCCGGAATGGCCTTCAGCATGATTTCATCCAGGATGTAAAGTCTGGCCTTTCTGGTCTTTTCAAAGGCTTCCTTAACAATAGCCGGAGTCAGACCGTGAACCTTCAGGTCCATCTGAATGGCGGTAATACCTTCGTGGGTACCGGCTACCTTAAAGTCCATGTCTCCGTAGAAGTCTTCCAGGCCCTGGATATCAACCATGGTCATGAAGTCTCCGTATACCCCTTCATCGCCCGTAATCAGGCCGCAGGAGATACCGGCTACCGGTGCCTTGATGGGAACGCCGGCTGCCATCAGGGACAGGGTGGATGCACAAACGGAGCCCTGGGAAGTGGATCCGTTAGAGGAAAGTACTTCGGATACAACGCGGATGGCATACGGGAAATCTTCTACGCTTGGGATAACCGGAAGAAGAGCCTTTTCTGCCAGTGCGCCGTGACCGATTTCACGACGGCCCGGTCCGCGAGGTGGCTTGGTTTCGCCTACGGAGTAGGACGGGAAATTGTAGTGGTGGATGTACCGTTTTTCCGTGTCTTCGTCAATGCCGTCCAGCTTCTGGGAATCAGAAAGCGGAGCCAGGGTGGTTACGGAAAGAACCTGGGTCTGTCCACGGGTAAACATGGCAGAACCATGGGCACGCGGCAGCAGGTCTACTTCTGCGTTCAACGGACGGATTTCGTCAATGCCACGGCCGTCTACACGCTTATGTTCATTCTTCAGCCAGTTGCGAACAACGTGCTTCTGGATTAAATACATGATTTCATCCAGCTTGCCTTCCTGGCCTTCAAACTGTTCGTCATACTTTTCATGAACCATGTCATAAATTGGCAGCAGAGCTGCGTCACGTACGCGCTTGTCGTCAGTATCCAGAGCCTTCTGAACGTCCGGGGTAACCCATTCTTCAATTTCAGCAAGGATGCCCGGTTCCGGATCATTGGAAGTGAATTCAAACTTCGGCTTGCCGATTTCATCTACAATGCCCTGAATGAAAGCAACAATCTTCTTGTTTTCTTCATGTCCGGCCATGATGGCGTCAAACATAACGTCTTCCTTAATTTCATTACCGCCGGCTTCAATCATGGCAATCAGGTCGGCAGTGGAAGAAACGGTCAGTTTCAGTTCGGAAACAGCGCGCTGTTCCAGGGTCGGGTTGATGACGATTTCACCGTCAACCAGGCCAACGTTTACGGAAGAAATAGGACCGGCCCACGGAATGTCGGAAATGGCAATAGCGCAGGATACGCCGATGGCTGCGGCAACTTCCGGGCTGCAATCCGGGTCTACGGACATAACGGTAGCCACTACGGATACGTCATTTCTCATGTCCTTCGGGAACAGCGGACGGATAGGACGGTCAATGCATCTGGAAGCCAGGGTAGCTTTTTCGGAAGCCTTTCCTTCTCTTCTCTGGAAGGAACCCGGAATGCGGCCAACAGAATACATCTTTTCTTCAAAGTCAACGGAAAGCGGGAAGAAATCAACGCCTTCACGCGGTTTGTCGGAAGCCGTTACCGTACACAGTACGGCGGTTTCCCCATATCTGGCCATAACAGCGGCAGAAGCCAGCTGTGCCATTTTGCCGGTTTCCAGTTTTAATGGACGGCCGGCCAGTTCGGTTTCATAAACCTTGTAGTCTTTAAAAAACATAGACAACCTCTCTTTACAAAATTTTATTGTACGGGAGGTCTTGGCTTAGCAATAAATCAATGACCCGGCAAGTCCGGATAGTTGATTCACTGCTAACCCGAAAAGGTTCCTCCCGTTTTTACCTAAAAAACGAGCAAGAGGCAGACGGCCTGAGCCGCCTGCCTTAGCGTTTTCTTACTTACGAAGACCCAGCTTCTTAATGAGCGTTCTGTAACGTTCAATGTCTTTCTTCTGGAGATATGCCAGAAGGTTTCTTCTCTGACCTACCAGCTTCAACAGACCTCTGTTGGAGTGGAAGTCATGCGGATGCTCTTTCAGATGAGCATTCAGGTCATTAATTCTTTTGGTCAGTACGGCAATCTGTACTTCCGGAGAACCGGTATCTCCTTCGTGGGTAGCATATTCGGCAATAATTGCCTGTTTTTCCTGCTGTGTCATTTCTTTCACCTCATTGATAAATTGCAATTCTCTTAGGGGAAGGTCGGTGAAGACTCCAGCCTCCAAGGGAAAAGCTTACAGTATAGTATCATAAACCGCTACGGAAGTAAAGGCACTTTTCAGGCCTCTGCCTTCGCAACGGCAATGTCCTTTTGAATTTGCGCTTTCAGGGCGTCAAAGCTTTCAAATTTCTGCTCCGGACGCAGAAAACGCAGAAGGGAAACCTCCGGCTGGGTGCCGTATAAGTCTCCGGAAAAACCAATAACAAAGGTTTCTGCAGAAAGGGTCTCCCCTTCCCGCACCGTTGGCCGTACACCAATATTGGTAACACCTTTGTAGTGGGCTCCGTTTACGCAAACATTGG
The DNA here is from genome assembly GCA_963620745.1 of Muribaculaceae bacterium. Taxonomy (GTDB): domain Bacteria; phylum Bacillota; class Clostridia; order Oscillospirales; family Acutalibacteraceae; genus RUG420. The sequence goes on from CAVFBE010000032.1 coordinate 3,606, forward strand.
AAAGATAAACGCCCTTTTCAGGAACTACCAGTCCTTCCGGATACAGCTGGTTAATGGTGGGAATTCCCCAGGTGCGGCCACGGCCATCACCATGGGTAACCGGGCTTTCAAAAGAGAAGGCACGGCCCAGCATTTTATTGGCCAGGTCCACGTTGCCCTGTTCCATGGCGGAACGGATAACGGTGGAACTGACGGTAATACCATCCAGTGTTTTAGCAGGCACTTCGGAAAACGCAATTCCGTTTTCCGTGCAAAGGGCTTCCAGCAGTTCCGGCGTTCCCTTTCCGCCTTCCCCGAAGGAATAATTAAAGCCACAGCAAACGCCTTTGGCGTGTAGCTGATCCAGTAAAATACTTTGGAAAAAGAGTTCCGGACTCTGGTCCTTAATTTCTGCAAAGTCCAGGAAGTAAACGTCCAGTCCGCTTTCCTGAAACAGGCGCTCTTTTACCGCGCCTTGGAACAGGGACGGCGGAGCCTGTCCGGTTAACACTTTTAGCGGGTGTTCCCGGAAGGTACAAAGAACCGGTTCTGCATGCAGGTGCCGTGCCAGCTCTTTTGCCGCGTCCAGCACAGCCCGGTGACCCAGGTGAAGGCCGTCAAAGCTGCCCAGCGCCACCACCGTTCCGGCGGCGTCATTTTTATTCAAAGCCACTCACCTTCCTACAAAAACCCGTTTGACCGTTAACAACCCTGCCTCCGGGTCTGCCTTTCCTAAGCCAAGGAAAGCCCCGTCAGGGTCAAATACACGAAGAAGGGCATCCGCCTGCGGAGCCTGTGCCCGGAGCGCTGGGATACGGTCCAGATTCAATTCCCCGCCGTTCCGGAACCGGGTGGCCTGGGCCCCACTGACAGTAACTGCCGTCAGGCGTTGCAAAGCCTCCGGAACCGAAAGGATCCGTTCTTCTAATTTTTCCTGTTCTGCGGCCCGCTCCAGTTCTTCCAACGTAACCGCCTGCTCCAGGTGGAAATCTCCTACCTGGGTGCGCACCAGTTGTGTCATGACCGCACCGCAGCCGAGTGCGGTTCCAAGGTCATCTATCAACGTGCGAATATACGTTCCGGCAGAGCAGGTTACATCCAGGCAGTATTCCTGTTCCGCCAGCGGTTGCAGGATGACACCCGCTTCCCCGGCCTGCTCTTCCGTCATCAAATTTAAAGCATAAATGGTAATGGGCCTTGCGTCCCGTTCCACTTCAATTCCCCGGCGAGCCAGGTCATACATTCTTACGCCATCCTTCTTGATGGCGGAGTACATTGGCGGAACCTGCAGCTGTTCCCCCCGAAAGGAGGGTAATGCCTGTTCCACATCTGCACGGGTGCAGGTTACTTCCTGCTCCTGCAGTACCGTACCGGTACTGTCTAATGTATCCGTTCTGACACCCAGACGAAAAACGGCAAGATACCGTTTCGGGCTGGTGGGAAGGAATTCCAAAAAACGGGTGGCGCCCCCCAGCAGTATGGGCAGGACGCCCGTTGCCATAGGGTCCAGTGTGCCGGCGTGACCGGCTTTCTTTTCCCCGACAATTCGTCTGACCCGGGCAACCGCGGAAAAGGATGTCATATCCTGCGGTTTGCTTAGACAAATGATTCCTGTCACGTTAGGAAACCTCGCAGTGTAATTGTTCCGCTGTCCAGTCCAACAGCTTGGAAAGTGCAGCTTCTTCATCCGTTACTACACCGGTACCGGCGGCTCTGGCGTGGCCTCCGCCACCTAAGAGCCGACCCATTTCGGATGCGTCTAACGGTTCATGGGTCCGCAGCGAAAACTTGTAGGTTCCGTCAGCGGTCTGTTTCATGGTAATTCCGGCCTTCACGCCGGCAATCTGGCGGCTTATGGGGGCAATGGCGTCCAGCATATCCTCTGTGGCGCCGGCCTGTGCCATCATGTCCTGTGTTACTTTAAATACAGCCACCTGTCCGTTACAGTACATCCGCAATCCGGCCAGTACCGTCTGTAACAGACGGAAATAGGCCAGGGACTTGGTTTCAAACATGCGGACATTAATGTCGGCATGGTCGGCGCCTGCGTCCATCAGATCTGCGGCTGCCCGCATTAATTCACTGGTGGTGTTGGAGTAACGGAAGCAGCCGGTATCCGTTGCCAGGCCGGTATATAAACTGGTGGCAATGGCCGGTGTCATGGAAACCTCCATTAATTTTAATACACGATACAGCGTCAGCGCAGCCGCACCGTCTGCCGGACGGCAGAGCAATTCCGTTGCATAGTGTAAATTGGACGGATGGTGGTCTATGCAGAGGTCAACCCGGTCGGCATAAACAGAAAGTTTGTTTCCCAGCAGCTTCGGGTCTGCCACATCAACGGCAATGATATACTCCGGCGTAAAGTCCGTTGCAACCAGGCCGTCAAACAGATAGGTATACTTTGCCGGGATAACATCGGAATTTTCTACCCGTGCCGTTTTTCCCAGGCTCTGCAGAACCCGCCACAGCGCGGTTCCGGTGCCAAGGGTATCCCCGTCCGGGCTCTTGTGCGTCAGAATTAAGACGTTATCTTTTTCCAGAAGGCGCGCTTTAACCTGCTCTTCTGTAATCAGTTCTGCTTTTCCCTGCATCCGTTCACCCTCTTACTCCGTCTTTCTTTTTCGTGGTTGTCTTTAGTCTTCACTTAAATCCTTCAGTTTCTGTGCAATTTCCATACCATGGGCAATGGAATCATCTGCATAAAACTTTAATTCCGGTGCTTTCCGCAAATGCAGATGCTGACCGATTTCCCGGCGGATATACCCCTGGGCACCGTTCAGCGCCTTGGCGGCTTCCTTTGCACTGTCCATACCTGCCAGGTCGGAAACATAAACCTTGGCATAAGAGCAGTCACTGGAAACCAGGACTTTAACTACCGTCAGCATCTTTCCGGCTACCCGCGGATCCTTGATATCGGAAAGAATGGAAATAATTTCCCGCTTGATATCTTCGGCAGTCCGTTCGGTTTTATAACCAGGCATAGTGCATCCTCCTGTTAATCTTCTCTGTATTCTTCGGTAATGTAGGCTTCAAAGATGTCGCCTTCTTTAATGTCATTAAACTTGTTCAGACCAATACCGCATTCATAACCGCTGGCAACTTCCTTCACGTCATCCTTGAATCTGCGCAGGGACTGCATTTCATCTTCAGCAATGATGATACCGTCACGAACTACGCGGATTTTGGCGTTGCGGACAATCTTGCCATCGGTTACATAGGCGCCGGCAATGGCTCCGACGTTGGAAATCTTGAAGACGGAGCGGACTTCGGCACGGCCAATGTCTACGTCTCTGTACTTCGGAGCAAGCATACCCTTGATAGCGTCCTTAACATCATCAATGGCGTCATAAATAACACGGTAGGTACGGATTTCTACGCCGTCCCGCTCCGCGTTGGCAATGGCCACCGGATCCGGACGTACATTAAATCCGATAATAACGGCGTTAGAGGCATTGGCCAGCATAACGTCGGAGTCCACAATTCCGCCGGCGGCGCCATGAATAACGCGTACCCGTACTTCTTCGTTGGACAGTTTTTCAAGAGACTGCTTAACAGCTTCCACAGAGCCTTGAACGTCGGCCTTAACAATGACGTTCAGGTCTTTCATTTCGCCTTCCTTCAGGGAAGCGAAGAGGTTATCCAGGGTAACCTTGGACTGGGCGTTAAACTGTTCTTCCTTAATTGCCTGACGGCGCTGTTCTACCAGTTCTCTGGCCAGACGTTCATCCGAAACAGCGTCGAATACATCGCCCGACATAGGAACGGAGTCCAGACCGGTAATTTCTACCGGAACAGACGGACCGGCCTTCTTCTGGGTCTTGCCGTTTTCATTGGTCATAACACGAACGTGGCCGACAGCGGTACCGGCAACTACAATGTCGGATTCCTTCAGGGTACCGTTCTGTACCAGCAGCGTTGCTACCGGGCCACGGCCCTTGTCCAGGCTGGCTTCAATAACAACACCGTGGGCGGCACGGTTCGGGTTGGCTTTCAGTTCCTGCATTTCGGCAACCAAAAGGACAGATTCCAACAGCTTGTCCAGATTCATACCGGTCTTAGCGGAAACCGGAACACAGATGGTGTCGCCGCCCCACTCTTCCGGAACAATTTCATGTTCGGTCAGCTGCTGCATGATTTTATCCACGGAAGCTTCCGGTTTATCCATTTTGTTGATGGCAACAACAATGGGAATTTCGGCAGCTTTGGCGTGGTTAATGGCTTCAATGGTCTGTGGCATAATACCGTCGTCTGCGGCAACAACCAGGATGGCAATATCTGTTGCCAGCGCACCTCTGGCACGCATTTCGGTAAAGGCAGCGTGGCCCGGGGTATCCAGGAATGTAATCCGCTGGCCGTTTACATTGACACGGTATGCACCAATGGCCTGGGTAATACCACCGGCTTCTCCGGAAGTAACCGAAGTGTGACGGATGGCGTCCAGGATGGAAGTTTTACCATGGTCAACGTGACCCATAACGCAGACAACCGGATCCCGCGGAAGCAGATCTTCTTCTGCGTCTACAGCGTCATTGATAATCTGGTCTTCAATGGTAACCACGTTTTCTCTTTCCACGGTGGCGCCCAGTTCTTCTGCCAGAATGGAAGCGGTGTCAAAGTCAATGACATCGTTGATGGTAGCCATCTGGCCCAGGGAGAAGAGCTTCTTAATAACTTCCGCAGCAGTCATACGCAGTTTTTCTGCAAATTCGCCGACGGTAATTTCATCGCCCATCTGGATAATCCAGGTCTTCTTGGCGCGTTCCGCCTTAATTCTCTTCAGACGTTCTGCTTCGGTTTCCCGTTTCTTGGAACGAACGCCCTTCTGACGGCGGTACTGCTGGGACTTCTGTTTCAGCTTCTGCTTATTGCTGGAAACCCGGTCATTGGTTCTGGCTTCCGGATTCAGGTTGTCATACTTTTCATTATATTTATCCAGGTTGACGTTCTGGACGCGGGTATCAACCGTTCTGGCTTCGCCTTTGGTACGGGACTGCATTGGACGGTTGTCCGCCTTTGGTGCCTTCTTCTGGAACGGGTGCGGGTCTGCGTTTACCTTCGGCTTTGCCGGAGCTGCCGGTTTGGCAGCTGGCTTGGCAGCCTGCTGTTTGGCAGCCGGTTTTGCTGCCGTACTGGCTGCCGGCTTGGCAGGAGCATCCTGCTTCTTACCCGGAACGGCTACCTTCGGAGCGCCTTCCTTCTTACCCGGAACAACGACCTTCGGTGCGCCTTCCTTCTTGCCCGGAACAACCACCTTTGGTGCGCCTTCCTTCTTGCCCGGAACAACCACCTTCGGAGCGCCTTCCTTTTTACCCGGCACTACTTTAGCCGGTGTCTGCTCTGCCGGAGCGGCAGCCTTTTCTGCAGGCTTTGCCGCAGCCTTCGGCTTTTCGGCAGCCATAGCAAAGTAGGCGTCAAAATTCGGCACCTCGTGCTTCTTTGTGTAGTATTCAAATACCACATTCAGTTCGTCATTGGTCAGGGCCGTCATATGTTTTTTGGGGTCATCAAAGTATTTGGCCAGCAGGTCTACTACCTCTTTGCTTGGCTGGTCAAAATCCTTGGCAACCTCGTGTACTCTATATTTAATCTCCATTTATCTGTCCTCCTTCGAAAGAAGCTCATTGAGCTTTGCGGCAAAGCCGTCATCGTTTACGGTAAATACCGCCGTCTTTTTTCCGACGTGTATTTCCAGGTCCTTCATGCTACAGTCCAGCTCCGTCAGGGGAATGTTTCGTCCCTGGTAACGGGTGGTTTCCCGGAACTCCTGTTTCAAACGGTCCGAGGCATCTGCAGTCAAATAACAGGCTTTTGCTTTGCCTTTTGCAATTGACTCGAATGCGGCGTCATGGCCTCCGGAAAAGCGCCCGGCTTTCCGGCACAGACCCAGTAGGTTAAAAAACTTAGGATCCATCTTTTTCCAGTTCGTCCTCCATTCGGTCAAATATTTCAGCAGGGATCTGCATGGAAAATTCCCGTTCAAAGCGTCTGGCTTTTTGCGCTTTCCGAAGACACTCTACGTCATGACAGACATAGGCTCCCCGGCCCGGCGCCTTTCCGGTCAGGTCCAAAGAGATTTCCCCTTCCGGACTGCGGACAACCCGCACCAGCGTTGGCTTCGGTTTCATTTCCATGCAACCGCAGCAACGTCTCATTGGAATTTTTTTTGCCATGCTTTCCTCTCCTTGTTTTCAGAATTAGTCTTCGTTCGAAGTTTCTACAGCGTCCTCAGCAACTTCTTCTACAGCTTCTTCTGCCGGAGCTTCATAGAAACCGCTTTCCGGATTAATGTCAATCTTCCAGCCGGTCAGTTTAGCGGCCAGTCTGGCATTCTGTCCTTTGTTGCCGATGGCAAGGGACAGCTGGGTGTCCGGTACAATGACCTTGCAGGACTTTTCTTCTTCGTCCAGGATTTCCACGCTGATAACGTCAGCCGGAGCCAGCGCTGCGGAAACAAACTGTGCAGGGTCTTCGCTGTATGGAACAATGTCAATCTTTTCTCCGTGCAGCAGGTCTACTACCTTGCTGACACGGGCACCGCGCGGGCCAATGCAGGCGCCGACGGCATCTACGTTTTCATCTGCGGAGTAAACGGCAATCTTGGTACGGGAGCCGGCTTCGCGGGAAACTTCCTTAATTTCTACCGTACCGTCATAAATTTCCGGTACTTCGGTTTCAAACAAACGGCGAACCAGTCCCGGATGGGTTCTGGAGATCATGGCCTTCGGGCCCTTTTCCGTTTCCTTGACGTCTACAATAAAGACCTTAATCAGGTCTCCTTCGGACAGCTCTTCACCCGGAATCTGTTCCCCGTGCGGCAGAAGGGCTTCCCCGCGGCCAATTTCCAGAGTGGCATTGCCGTTCATCGGGTTAATGCTTTGTACCTTGGCAGTAACAATTTCCTGATTGTGGTTCTTGAATTCCTGCATGGTCTGTCCGCGTTCGGCTTCCCGGATGCCCTGACGAATAACGTGCTTTGCCGTCTGGGCGTCAATGCGGCCAAAGTTCTTGGTATCCAGTGGGATTTCAATAATGTCTCCCGGTTTTGCGTTGCTTTTATATTGCTGCGCGGCATCTACCAGGATGTCGGTATCTTCATCGCTGATTTCTTCTACTACATTTTTCCGGAGGAATACATTCAGTTCCTTCTTTTCCGGATCAATTTCACAGAAAACAACGTCCTTGCCGTTGTACTTTCTGCGTTCGGCAACAACAAGAGCGTTGGCAATCTTTTCATATAAAAATTCTGCCGGGATTCCCTTTTCGGCAGCCATTAGGCCTACTGCATCAAAAAATTCCTGGTTCATACTTCTGGTTCTTCCTTTCCGTCGTCTTCAAAAGTGTCAAAGTCATCCAGTTTTACATAGGAGGCTTCTTTTTTAGAAAATACAAAGGTTTTTCCTGCGTCCGTCTGGATGGTAGCATTGCCATCCGTGTAGTCCAGCAGGGTTCCCTTAAATTCCCGTTCTCCGTCTAACGGGCGAATCAGCTTTACTTTGATTCTGTCACCGATAAACCGGGCAAAGTGTTCATCTCGGGTCAGCTGGCGTTCTGCTCCCGGAGAGCTGACTTCCAACGTGTAGGGAACGGATATGGGATCCGCTTCATCTAACGGGGCGTCAATGGCGTGGGTCATGTCTACGCAGTCGTCTATACTTACCCCGCCTTCTTTATCAATAAAAATGCGCAGGTAGTGCTCGGCGCCTTCCTTTACAAAGCGAACGTCCCAGAGACTAAGTCCCAGCTCCTCCGCCAAAGGTTCTGCCAGAGCGCGCACAACAGAAACTACGTTTCCGCCCTTATTTTTGTTTGCCATAGGCCAACTCCTTCATTTTCTTCAAAAAGAATGAAGAGCGGCCCGGTGGGTCACTCTTCATACCTTACTTTCTTAACTTACTATGGTATAGTAGCACGCAAGGTTCCGGAAAGCAAGGGTTAAATCTTATTCTACCGTAACCGATTTGGCCAAATTACGCGGCTTATCAATGTCACACTTTCTGGCCTTTGCGGTGTAATACCCAAGTAACTGCATTGGAATAACTTCCAAAGAAGCCTGGAACAGCGGTTCCGTCTTCGGAACAAAAATGCATCTGTCTGCTACTGCCGGTACGCTTTCATTGCCTTCACAGGCAACACCCAGCACCTGCGCGCCTCTGGCCAAAACTTCTTTGGCGTTGGACACCGTCTTTTCTACCAGACGTTCGCAGCAGCAAAGGGCAATAACAGAAGTACCGTTTTCAATCAGGGAAATGGTACCGTGCTTCAGTTCACCACCGGCATAGGCTTCCGAATGAATATAGCTGACTTCCTTCAGCTTCAGGGAAGCTTCCATGGAAACGGCATAGTCCAGGTTGCGGCCAATGAAATAAGCGTGTTCCAGGAACGCAAAGGACTGGCCGATTTCCTTGATTTTATCTTCCTGTTCAAAGATTTTTTCTACCTGATCCGGCAGCTGCTGCAGCTTGGCAATGTATTCCTGGGAAAGTGCTTCGGAAACGGTTCCGTTGCCCAGGCCCAGACGAATGGCAAGCAGGTACATCATAACCAGCTGAGTGCTGTAAGCCTTGGTGGTGGCTACCGAAATTTCCGGGCCGGCCCAGGTGTACAGGACATCATCGGATTCACTGGCAATGGAAGAACCAACCACGTTAACAATGCTCAGGGTTCTGGAGCCGTGGCGCTTGGCTTCCCGCAGGGCTTCCAGGGTATCTGCGGTTTCTCCGGACTGGGAGATAATAACCGTCAGGGTCTTGTCATCCACAATGGGGTAACGATACCGGAATTCAGACGCAATGTCACACTCTACCGGAATGCGGGTCATCTGTTCAATAACGTACTTACCAATCATGCCAACGTGATACGCGGAACCGCAGCCAATAATATAAACCTTATTAAAGGAGCGGATCTGCTCGTCCGTCAGTTCCAGATCATCCAGCTTAATGTGTCCGTCTGCCGTAATTCTTGGCGAGATGGTTTTCCGCAGTGCATCCGGCTGCTCTTTAATTTCCTTAATCATAAAATGTTCGTAGCCGCCCTTTTCTGCAGCGTCTACGTCCCAATCCACGTGGAACAGTTCCTTCTGAATAGGGTTTCCGTTCTCATCAAAGAAAGATACGCTGTCTTTTTTGACAATGGCTAACTCGCCATCCTGGAGCTTATACATTTCTCTGGTGTATGCCAGAACGGCGGTAATGTCGGAAGCAATAAAATTGCCCTTGTCGGAAACGGCCACAATCAGTGGGCTGGATTTCTTGACGCAAATCAGCTGGTCCGGCATGTCCTGATCCAGAATGCCGAGCGAGTAAGAACCCACCAGTTGCTTTGTGGTCTTCAACACGGTTTCAAAGAAGTTGCCGGTGTCATTCTTGTCAAGGAGCATGGCTACTACTTCAGTGTCTGTGTCACTATGGAAAACGTAGCCTTCCTTTTGCAATTCGGCTTTCAGCTCTGCAAAATTTTCAATAATGCCGTTGTGTACCACGGCAAACTTGCGGCTGGCGCTGTAGTGCGGATGGGCGTTTTCGTCTGAGGGTTCCCCGTGGGTGGCCCAACGGGTATGGCCAATGCCAATGGTGCCCTTCGGCGTATGGGTCTTGACCATCTTATCTTCCAGGTTTTTAATTTTTCCTTTGGATTTGACAATGTCAATTTCACCGTCTTCCAAAACGGCAATGCCTGCGGAGTCATAGCCGCGGTATTCCAATTTTTCCAGGCCGTGAATTAAGAGTGGTGCTACATCCTGTTCACCGGTGTAACCAATAATTCCACACATAAGAAAGTCCTCCATGAATCATAGGATTAGTAGGGGTCTGCCATGGCACCAAGGCGGTACCATATTGGTAAACATTTTAGCATGTGCTACCTGTTCTTGCAATAAAAACAGCAAGTGCCTGCCTTGCAAAAAAAGCCACTCTTCCCGGCGGCTAAGGCCGTAAGAAGAATGGCTTTTATCATTAATATGCTTTGCCCCAGAGCACCATGGTTCTGGCCGGTTTGCCGCAGCAGACGCAAACATCGGAAATGGCTTCCTGGTCAAAGGGAATGCAGCGGGATCCGGCGCCGGTCAGCTCCTTCACCTTGTCTTCACATTCCGGAGAGCCGCACCACATGGCACGGATGAAGCCGTCTCCCTTTTCTGTCAGGGCCTGATTCATTTCATCAATGGTCTTGCAGCGGTAGGTTTTGGCTTCCCGGTTGGCCAGAGCCTTTTCGTACATGGCGTCCCGGACAGCCTTCAGCTTCTGTTCCAGTTCCTCTTCCAGGTTATCTAAGGAAACGAAGGTCTTTTCACGGTTGACACGGTCTACCAGTACGCACTGGTTATTTTCCATGTCCCGCGGGCCAAGTTCCAGACGAACCGGAACGCCCTTCATTTCATATTCTGCAAACTTCCAACCGGCAGAGTTATCAGAGTCATCCAGCTTAACGCGGAAGCTCTGCTTCAGCCGTGCCTCCAGCTCTGCGGCTTTTTCCAGCACACCCGGTTTGTGGGCGGCAATCGGAATGATAACAACCTGGATAGGAGCTACGGCCGGCGGCAATACCAGGCCGTTGTCGTCACCGTGGGTCATGATGATGGCACCGATGGTGCGGGTCGTCATGCCCCAGGATGTCTCAAAGGGGGCCTGCAGTTTATTTTCTTTATTAGTAAATTCAATGCCGAAGGCCTTTGCAAAGCCGTCCCCGAAGTAATGGGACGTACCGGCCTGCAGCGCTTTGCCGTCATGCATCAGTGCTTCAATGGCGTACGTGGCTTCGGCGCCGGCAAACTTGTCACTTTCGGTCTTGGCTCCCTTTACAACCGGGATGGCCAGGTCCTTTTCATAAAAGTCCGCGTAAATATTCAGCATACGTTCGGTTTCTTCAATGGCCTCTTCTGCGGTTGCGTGAATAGTGTGGCCTTCCTGCCACAGGAATTCCCGGGACCGCAGGAACGGCCGTGTGGTCTTTTCCCAACGAACTACGCTAACCCACTGGTTGTAAAGGCAGGGAAGATCCCGCCAGGACTGAACCGTGTTGGCCCAGTGTTCGCAGAACAGGGTTTCGGAAGTTGGGCGAACGCAAAGACGTTCTTCCAGCTTTTCACTTCCGCCATGGGTAACCCAGGCTACTTCCGGTGCAAACCCTTCAATATGGTCCTTTTCCTTTTGTAACAGACTTTCCGGAATAAACATCGGCATATTTACATTTTGATGGCCGGTAGCCTTAAAATAGCCATCCAGCAGTCCCATAATGTTTTCCCAGATTGCATAACCGTACGGACGAATAACCATACAGCCTTTGACGCTGGTATAGCCGACCAACTGTGCTTTCTTAACAATGTCGGTATACCATTTGGCAAAGTCCACATCCATGGAAGTAATGTCGTCTACCATCTTTTTCTGATTTGCCATAAGATGTTCTCTCCTGTTTCCTGTTTGTTGCTTTATTACTTTAAAAGGTTGTTCTTTTTACAGCGGAAAAAGTATAGCGCAAAAAGGGACCCGCGTCAAACCAGCGAGTCCCCGTTTTATACGGTTTTTAGATGTTTGCTTCAATATAATTAACGGCGTCGGCAATGGTGGTCATGTTTTCCAGAGCTTCGTCAGAAACTTCAATGGAAAATTCATCTTCAATTGCCATAACCAGGTCTACTACGTCCAGGCTGTCTGCACCCAGGTCGTCCAACAGACGGGAGTCCATCTGAATGCTGTCCGGATCCAGGTCAAGCTGCTCTGCTAAAATGTCTCTTACTTTTTCAAATACCATAATTCATACCTTCTTCGGTGTTAATTTCTACCATTATTTATAAATAAAAAAAGCGCTTTGTCAATATGAAAAATACAAGAAAATAAAAGAAAAAGGACAAGCGGAAACCGCTTGTCCTTTTGTCATCAAAAGTAAGGCGAAATTAGTCAGCTTTGCCGAGAAGTTTCATAACCTTATACAGGCCGCCTACAAAGTACTTGTAAGCCGGATCAAGGATGCAGGCTGGGATTGGATCCATCAGGCCAAGATACCAGGTGTTCTTGATCTTGTAGTTTCTCTTCGGATGCTTGGCATAGATAGCATCCATAACACCGTTAACCAGGTACTTCTTGTCATGTGCAGAGGACATGGCAATGGTCATCAGCGGGCTGAGTACGGACAGAACCGGCTTGTAGTACTTGGTGGTTGCAAGAAGCTTTGCATAACCGGCGTTTGCCTGGCCGTGCATACCGGTCTTGAAGGAACCCGGCTGAATCTTGATTACCGGAATGTCTAAGAAGAGCAGTTCACGGCGAAGACCAATGGTGTAACCTTCAACGGCCCACTTGGTAATGGCATACGGGCTGTTGAATGGCTGCGGCTGTTCCCAACCACATTCGGAAGAGAAGTTGATAACGCGGGAGCCCTTGCTCAGGTACGGGAACAGAGCTTCGTTAATGCGAATCATACCCATAACGTTGATGTTGATCATTCTTTCCATGGTCTGGGTTGCGCCCGGTTCTACCAGAGAAGCCATGGTGTGGATACCGGCAGCGTTAACGATAACATCCAGATGATCGGTGTATTCGCCAACCTTGTCGGCAGCAGCCTTAACGGAATCTGTGTTGGAGATGTCAACAGCTACCGGAATAACGTTGTCACCGCACTTTGCAGCAAATTCCTTCAGTGCATCTTCAGCATAGTCTGCTGCAAATACAGTCCAGCCGCCGCGAGCCATGAGTTCTTCTACACAGGCACCGGCAAGGCCGCCGGCAGCGCCGGTAATAAATGCATACTTCATTTTCATTTACCTCACTTTGCAATATTTTTAATAAAAATGGGTCGTTTTCATTTTCCCATAATAAACATGCAAACGCAACTATTTTAGAAGAACCGCGGTAGATTGTCAAGAAAATAACAGACTTTGCCACCCTCATCGGCGGTTGAAAACTGTCTTTTGGCGGTGGAAACTCTGTTTTGTCCGTTTTTGCAGGATGTCAGCTTATCTTTCACCTTTTAAACCAACGTACCTATCCGTTTTTTCTTCCCTTCCCCTCTGCGATTTACGCCCTTTCCCTTCCATTCCGCGCTTCTTTTGTTCTGGTTTTCCAAAAATGTAAAGCAGTTCCCGTTTACCCTGTGGAAAACCAGGTCAGAATCGCGGAAAAGTGATTTTATCTTCGGTTTTAGAAATAGAAATTTCAGGAAACCTTCAGAAAACGTAAAGAGTTTTACTTGCCTTCCGCCGAGTTTTTGACAATAATTCCAAATTAGAAAAATATTCCATTTTCCCAATTCAGAAAATAAGTTGCCCCTTCGTCAAAAGTTTTCCTGTGGAAAACTCTGTCAAAAGCGTCAGCAACTTAGCTTCTTCTTCCCTCTGCCTCCTCTTCTTTCTCTCCTTAGCGCCCACGCAGTCTGCGCGCAAAAAAGAAGCCCGCTGCAACTGCAGCGGGCCCCAAACTTGGTCACCAATTTTATTAGCGCAATTATTCTACGTTTTTCTTCAGGGTTTCCAGGTTGTCATACAGTTCCTTCGGAACGGTGTTGCCGAGGCTTGCATAGAATTCTTCAATGCCCTTAGCTTCTTCCTTCCAAAGAGCCTTATCTACGTTCAGCATAGCGTTGAGCTTTTCAATATCAACTTCGCCTTCCAGGCCTTCCAGGTTGATATCTTCTGCCTTCGGCATGTAACCGATTTCAGTTTCAACAGCATCTACTTCGCCGTCACAACGCTTGATAATCCATTCCAGAACACGAAGGTTGTCACCGAAGCCCGGCCACATGAAGTGTCCTTCGTCATCCTTGCGGAACCAGTTAACATTGAAGATCTTCGGAGCCTTATCCGGATCCAGGGAAGCACCAATGTCAAGCCAGTGCTGGAAGTAAGTGCCGCAGTCATAACCAATGAACGGACGCATTGCCATCGGGTCACGACGAACTACGCCAACCGCGCCGGTAGCAGCTGCAGTGGTTTCAGAGGACAGCGTGGAACCGATGAATACACCGTGGTTCCAGTCTCTGGACTGATATACCAGCGGAGCAAGCTTTGCACGACGGCCGCCGAAAATGAAGGCGCTGATTGGAACGCCTGCACCGTTTTCAAATTCAGAGCTCAGGCATGGGCAGTTCTTGGCAGGAGCCGTAAACCGGCTGTTCGGATGAGCCCCCGGAGTGGTGGCAGTTTTGCCGTTCCAAGGCTTACCGGTCCAGTCAATTGCGTTTTCAGGCGGATTCTTATCCAGACCTTCCCACCATACGGTGTTGTTGTCCAGGTTCAGGCAAACGTTGGTGAAAATGGTACCCTTCTTGGTGGAAGCCAGAGCGTTCGGGTTGGACTTGTCATTGGTACCCGGTGCTACACCGAAGAAGCCGTTTTCCGGGTTAACAGCATACAGTCTGCCGTCCGGACCCTTGCGGATCCAGGAGATATCGTCACCAACGGTCCATACCTTGTAGCCTTTGGACTTGTATCCTTCCGGCGGAATCAGCATGGCAAGGTTGGTCTTACCGCAGGCACTTGGGAATGCGGCGCAAACGTACTTGGTTTCACCCTTCGGGTTTTCCAGGCCAAGGATCAGCATATGTTCTGCCTGCCAGCCTTCTTTCATGGCCTGGTAGGAAGCAATACGAAGCGCAAAGCACTTCTTGCCGAGCAGAACGTTTCCGCCGTAACCGGAGTTAACGGAGTAAATGGTGTTGTCCTGCGGGAACTGGCAGATGTAACGCTTTTCTTCGTCAATGTCACACTTACAGTGGGTACCGCGAACCCAGTCATCGGAATCTCCAAGGGCGTCAAGTACAGCCTGACCTACGCGGGTCATGATGGCCATGTTTTCTACTACGTAAATGGAGTCGGTTACTTCCAAGCCGATCTTAGAGAACGGGGAACCTACCGGGCCCATGGAATACGGAATGATGTACATGGTGCGGCCCTTGTAGCTGCCGCGGGCGATGTCATCCAGCATTTTGTAAGTAGCTGCCGGTTCCATCCAGTTGTTCAGAGGACCTGCCTCTTCTTTGGTCGGAGTACAAATGAAAGTACGTGCTTCTACACGGGCAACGTCATTGGTTGCAGTTCTGTGAAGATAGCAATCCGGAAGCAGTTCATCATTCAGTTTGATGAGTTCTCCGGTGGAGCAGGCTTCTGCCTTTAAAGCATCCAGCTGTTCTTTAGAACCGTCAATCCATACAACTTTGTCCGGAGTTAAAAGAGCAATCCGCTCATCCAACCACGAAAGCACAGACTTGTTGGTTGTGTAGTTTTCCATGGGAAACTCTCCTTTATTTTTAGAATTGCGGCGAGCTGGCTCGCCACGGTTTTTACCATAGTTTTTGCCATAAATTAGCAATTGCGAACTGATAGAAGAAAATCCTCCTCTACCGCTTACCGATTATACTATCAATCCGCGGAAAAGTCACGAGACAGAACGGTCTTTTTGTTCATTTAAAGCACTATTGACGACATGCAGTATAATGTTAGCAGAATGTCAGTTTTATTATGCAAATACACCATAAAAAATACTGAAAAAGCAACTGAACTACAGGAGTCTTCTCATGAAACTTTCGCTTATTATCCCTTGTTACAACGAAGAAGGAAATGTGCAGCCCATGTACGAAAAGGTGGTCAGCACATTTTCCGGGAAAATAGACAGTTATGAATTTGTCTTTGTCAATGATGGCAGCGCGGATGCAACTGCAGCAAAGCTGAAAGAAATTTGCCAAACGGCAGAGCAGCCGGTTAAGGTCATCAATTTCTCTCGCAATTTCGGCAAAGAGGCCGCCATTTACGCCGGTTTGCAGCACGTCAGTGGAGACTATATTTCCATTATTGACGCTGACCTGCAGCAGGATCCCGCCTATGTTTTGCAAATGGTGGATTTTCTGGAAGAGAACGAAGATTATGACAGCGTTGCCGCCTTCCAGGAAGAGCGCAAAGAAAGTGCATTTATGGTAAAAACCAAAAATGCGTTTTATAAGATTATCAATAAGATTTCCGACACGGAATTCGTCAGCGGCGCGTCCGACTTCCGTACCTTCCGTAGCCGTGTCAAGGATGCCATTTTGCAGATGTCTGAATATCATCGGTTCTCCAAGGGCATCTTTTCCTGGGTCGGGTTCCAGACCTACTACATGCCATATAACGTGGATGACCGTTTAAGCGGCACCAGCAAATGGTCCTTCTGGAAGCTGATGAAGTACGCTATTGAAGGCATTGTGGCCTTTACCACAGTGCCGTTAAAGCTTTCTACCTGGGTTGGCTCCCTTACCTCTTTGGCCTCGCTGATTTACATTATTGTTGTTATCATCCAAAAGCTGGCGTATGGTATTGATGTTCCCGGTTACGCCACCATTGTGGTTCTGATTTTGTTCCTTGGCGGCATGCAGCTGTTGGCCCTTGGCATCATCGGCGAATACCTTTCCCGCACCTATATCCAGTCCAAACATCGGCCAATCTACCTGGCTCGTGAAGTCCTGGACAACCAAAAGAAGTAAGCTGTTTCGCTCGGGCGAGTCAGCCGCTTCCCATCCAGCAAGCAAAAGCCACTACATAGCAATATAAAAGACGGGCTGTTGCCAAAAGGCAATGGCCCGTCTTTTCTTGAATAACGCAAGGAGAATAAAGCTGCCGCCAAGCAATGTGGATTTTATGCGGCAGGGTTTGGTCTCCTTGCTACTATTTGCCGTGGAAGCATTTGCCGTGATTTAGTTTTCGTCGGCAAAGAGGGTGCGGGCGCGTTCGGCGCGGTAAGCGTCCCGCTTTTGCCGCTCCATGTCTATGCCGGCGGCAGCATTCAGCGTGGCCGGTTGCAGGGTAAAGATCATTTCGTTGATCTGCTCCATGTTGCCGGGGATTTCCCCGGAGGCAACACCGATGCGGACCATGGAGATGGCTTCCATGAACTCTTTGAAGGTCATGACTCTGGCATTTTTCAGGGTGCCGAGAGAGCGGTACAGTAAGTCCTGAAAGCGAAGATTTTCCAGTAAAGCCTTCCTGGCCTCTTGTTCCTGTTCAATCAGGGAAAGGGCAATGTTGTTCAGGTTCTGCAAGGCCATTTCTTCGGAAATGCCTAAGGTAACCTGATTGGATAATTGATAAAGGCTGCCCGGTGGGTTGGCTCCCGCTCCGAAGGCACCGACCAGAGTCAGGCCAAGCTTGGAAACCGTGTTTGCCAGGTGATGCAGCCGGCCATGAATATGCAACGCCGGCAATTGTAAAAGAACAGACGCCCGCATGGCGGTACCAATGTTGGTGGGGCACTGGGTTAAGTAGCCCAGTTTTTGATCAAATGCAAAGTGCAAGGACTCATCCAGAAGGCTGTCTAAGTGGTCAACTAATTCATAAGCCTTGAAGGGCTCCAGACCCGGGAGTAAAGCTTGTAGCTTTACATGATCCTCTTCGCAGATCATCATACTGAGGGTTTCGTCCGGTGTCATGGCAAGAGAGCGCCCTTCCGACGCGCTGACAAATTCCGGAGAGACCAAAAACCGCTCAGCTAGTGAGATTGCCTGGCTTTGTGTCAAGTCTGACATGGTAATCATCCGGAACTTTCCGGGCAGTTTTTCCTCCAAAACCGACTGGATTTCTTTGGCTAACCCGGCCCGTTCCGGCAGAGAAAGATTAACTGTAAAGACTTTTCCCTTTACATTTCTGGCCAGTGCAATTTTGGTGCAGACAACCACATCATTCTGGGCTCCGGCAAGCTGATACCACTTGCTCATACCTGGTTGCCCCCTTTCAGTGCGTTCAATTCATCCCGGATTTCTGCCGCACGTTCAAAGTTCTGGGTTTTGACCGCTTCATCCATTTCTTTCTGCAGGGACAGAATCTGTTCCCGCAAATCCACACTGTGGTCTACGGAAGCGGCCTTCTTTCCGATATGGGACGCCCGTCCGTGAATCCGGTTCAGGGACGGCCGCAGTCTTTCATAAAAGACGCTGTAGCAATCGGCGCAGCCCATCATGCCGGTTCGAACAATTTCAGAGAAAGTGCATCCGCAGGTCGGACAGCGTTCTTCCTCTTTGGGTTCCGCTTCCGGCAGGACAGCCGAAGGGAAAAATTCCTGTAAAAAGCTACTTAAATTAAAGCCTGTTCCGGAGAACAGATCGGTATATCCCAAATGGGCTGCGCAGCTATGGCACAGGTGCAGGGAGACCCGCTCCCCATTGGAAATTCGTTTAATGTGGGTGGTTGCTTCGTTTTTTCCGCAATTTTGACAAAGCATACTAACACCTCCTCTGGTTTCTTATTTTAGCACTCTCCCAGGGCGACTGCAAGAAGCGGAACGTTGCGGTTTTATTCATTGGTTCGCAATCCTTTTATTGATAAAAACTTGTCATGATTTTTCCGTGCTTTTCCTCGGTTTTCATTGAACCGAAAGGCATTTTTTTATATAATCAGTGGGATGTGACTTGCGGTTACTATAATGTAATAAGTAAGCTGTTCCGGGAGGGTCCTTTATGACACAGCAAAAAAAGAAATATCTCTTTTCTGCTTTGGCGGTCCTTCTGGTAGCACTGCTGATTACAGGTGTTCTGGTATACCGTGGCGGCGTACATCGCCAGGGAATCAAGCATGAATATTTATCCATGGGGACCACGGTTTCCGACCAGATTTATGCAAAGGAAGCAACGGCAGATACCGTTTCGGAATCCATCCAGAAACGTCTCAGCACACTGGACGCCAATGAATTGTCCTGGCGGATGAACGCTTCCTATGTTGCCAAATTAAACCAAAACTACTCTGTAGCAGTAGATGACAGCATGGCGGACTGGGTACAAACCTGCCTGGATGTTTCCAAGCAATCCGGCGGCGTTTTTGACATTACCGTTGGCTGCCTATCCACCCTGTGGGGCATTGGAACGGAAGACGCCCGTGTGCCCTCTGACGAAGAAATTCAGGAAGCAAAGGAAAAGGTTGGCTGGGAATCGGTTTCCATCCAGCCACTGGCCCAGCCGGAGAACGGAAAAACGCAGGAAATCCGGATTGGAGAAGGACAGTTTGTGGATCTTGGGGCCGCTGGCAAAGGCATTGCGTGCGATGAAGCCTATACCATCCTGAAAGACTCCTCCGTAGACAGTGCCATTGTCTCTGTTGCCGGTTCCATTTTACTGTACGGGGAAAACCCGAATTCCTCTGACGGCACCTGGTCCGTTGGTATCCGGGACCCACAAGGAGACGCCAATTCCTACTGCGGCATTTTAACGTTGCCGGAAGGCTTTGTTTCCACCTCCGGAAATTATGAAAAAGTATTGGAAGTAGACGGAAAGAAATACCATCATATTCTGGACCCGCGCACCGGATATCCGGCAGAAAGCGGATTGTCCAGCGTAACGGTAGTGGCGCCAAGCGGACTTTTGGCAGACGCCCTTTCCACGGCCTGCTTCATTCTTGGTTATTCAGAAGACAGTTTACAGCTGCTGGAGCACTACCAGGCATCTGCAGTGTTTATTACCTCAGAAGGAACGGTCTACACCACAGGAGACCTTGGTTCCCGCTTACAACTGACCGGGTCCGCTTATACCCTTGGAAAGGAGACAACCTGACATGGGCAAGTTTGTCCGGAAAGCGGATATTCTGCTGTTAGTCGGTCTTCTGCTTCTTTGTGCGGCAATCCTGTTGCCGTCTTATTTTGCGGCTTCTTCCAAAAAAGATCTGACCGCGGTGGTCATGCAGAACGGGGAAACCGTAAAAGAAATTGCTTTATCTGAAGTAACAGAAACTTATACCTTTACCTTAGACACAGACCCTTCTGTTACCATTGCCGTGGAGCCGGGCTGCATTTATTATGCCTCGGCAGATTGTCCCGACAAGGTCTGTGTCAAAACCGGCAAGCTGACTAAGGCCGGTGACACGGCGGCCTGCCTCCCCTCCAAAACCTTGATTGTCATCCGGGGTACGGCGGAAAAAGGGCAGCCGGACATTTTAACTTACTAATTCACCATCTGACAGGAGTTTACCATGAAGAAGGATACCGTTTCCGCCCGTACCAAGCGGGTTGCCCTGCTTGGCGTACTGGGCGCACAGGCATTGGTACTCTCCTTCCTGGAAAACCTGATTCCGGCCATTCCCGGCCTTCCGCCGGGCGCCAAGCCGGGCTTATCCAACATTGTTACCATGTTTGCCGCCGCAGCCATGGGCCCCGTAGACGCTTTGCTGATTGCCGTCCTGAAGGCAGTCTTTGCAGGGCTGACCCGTGGGCTAACGGCCGGGCTTATGAGTCTTTCCGGCGGTCTTCTCAGTACCCTGGTCATGGTGTTGCTGCTTCGCTGGAAGCACAACCCCTTCGGCATTTTAGGGGTCTCTATTGCCGCTGCCGTTGCCCACAACGCGGGTCAGCTGCTGGTAGCCTGCCTGCTGTCCGGCACGGCTTCGCTGCTTTGGGGTTATGGGCCCCTGCTGCTGCTCTTCGGCATCGCAGCCGGCGCCCTCACCGGCATTTTCTTAAAGCTGCTCTTCCCGGTTCTTTTAAAGCAGAGCCGGTACTTTGGGTTTCAGATTAACCTACAACAATAATTTGTTGTGTTAATACATAATCTTAGGGGCTAACGCCCGTTAAGGAGTTGAATGAATGACGAACACATTTATGGCACAGGCTATGAAGCCGGTTGCCAAGGGACACGGCGGTGCTCATGTACAACACCACAAGAACACAGCCGGTCTTGCGGTAGAACGCATCCCTTGTCCTGCTTCTGTTACCATTCCCATGAGCATGTGTATCGGCGCACCTTGTACTCCCACCGTTAAGGTCGGAGACGAAGTGAAAGTCGGCCAGGTTATTGGCGACACTGACAAATTTGTCAGCGCCCCGATTCACGCGTCCATTTCCGGTAAGGTAACGGCAGTAAAACCGGTCAAAGTAGCCGGTGGTGGCATGGTTAACGCTGTCACCATTGAATCGGACGGTAAAATGGAGCTGTATGAAGGCTTGGAAGTACCGTCTATTGAAACGAAGGCAGATTTTCTGAAGGCCGTTCGCAATTCCGGACTGGTTGGTCTGGGTGGTGCAGGATTCCCTGCCCACGTTAAGCTGGCTTTCAAGGAAGACGCCGGTGTAGACACGCTCATCATCAATGCAGCAGAGTGTGAACCGTACATTACGGTTGACCACCGCGAAATGCTGGACCACCCGAATGACATTTTATTCGGTGTTTCCAAGGTCAAAGCCATCTGTGGCTTCCAGCATGCCTACATTGGTATTGAGCGCAACAAGCCGGATGCCTTTGAATCGCTGGAAAAAGCCATTCAGGAGCATGAAGAATGGAAAGACATCCAGCTGATCTGCCTGAAGGATTCTTATCCGCAGGGCGCTGAAAAAGTGCTGATTCAGTCCGCCACCGGACGCCAGGTTCCGGAAGGCAAGTTGCCATCCGACGCCGGCTGCGTTGTAATGAACGTACAGTCCGTTGCCACCCTGGGCCGGTACCTGCAGACAGGCAAGCCATTGGTAAGCCGTTCCCTGACGGTAGACGGTTCCGCCATTGCCGAATCGAAGAACCTGCGGGTTCCCATTGGTACCTCCTTCCAGGATATCGTGGATTACTGCGGCGGATTCAAAGAAGAACCGTACAAGGTTCTCTCCGGCGGCCCAATGATGGGTATGGCGCTGGCCGACCTGAATATTCCTCTGGTTAAAGCCAACAACGCGTTGCTGGCCTTCTCCAAGGGTAGTCTCCCTGTAAAACCGTTGCGGGATTGTATCCGCTGCGGCAGATGCGTAGAAGCCTGCCCATTCTCCTTAGTGCCGACTCGCCTGGAAAAAATGGCCAGACTCGGCAACGTGGAAGAATTGCAAAAGGCCCACGTACTGGACTGCATGGAATGCGGCACCTGTGCTTATTCCTGCCCGTCCGCCCGCCCATTGGTACAGTATATCCGCATGGGCAAAGCCATTGTGAAGGAGGCTAATGCAAAATGAGTGACGTAAATAAACTAACGGTCTCTGCATCGCCTCATGTTAAGTCGGCAGAAACTACCACCGGCATTATGTTGGATGTCATCATTGCCCTGGTTCCTGCAGGCATTGCTGCCGGAATCATCTTTGGCTGGCGTGCCATTGCCGTTATTGCGGTTTCTGTTGCTTCCTGTGTGCTGGCAGAGTACCTTTCCCGTAAAGCCATGAAGCGTCCGCAGACCATCGGAGATCTTTCCGCTGTGGTTACCGGTATTCTTCTGGCGTATAACCTGCCGTCCACCATGCCCTTCTGGGAAGTGGTTTTTGGCGGCGTTGTTGCCATTGTTGTGGTTAAGCAAATGTTCGGTGGTATTGGCCAGAACTTCTTGAACCCGGCACTGGCTTCCCGTATTATCCTGATGTCCGCCTTCCCAAGCAGAATGTCTGCCGGCGCTTTTGCTGCCACCAACCAGATTGGCTGGGCTGTAGACACTGTTACGGGCGCTACCCCAATGGGTTACACCAGTTTGGAAGGGGTTGCAGACGGAGCTCCTACTCTTCTGCAGATGTTCCTTGGAACTACCTCCGGATGTATTGGTGAAGTTTCCTGCCTGGCTCTGCTGCTTGGCGGAATTTACCTGATTGTCCGCAAGGTTATCTCTCCCATTATTCCCTGCGTTTACATTGGTACCGTCTTTGTATTCGTCTTCCTTGCAAGCGGATTTGACTGGTACAATGCCGTTTATCAGGTACTGGGCGGCGGCCTGTTCCTGGGCGCCATCTTCATGGCTACCGACTACACCACCTCCCCCATCACCAAGAAGGGCAAAGTCATCTTTGCTGTCTGCCTTGGTTTACTGACCTGCGTTATCCGTCTGTGGGGCTCTTTACCGGAAGGCGTTTCCTTCTCCATCATCCTGATGAATATCTTTGTACCACGCATTGAAAGCGCTACCGTTCCAAAGCCACTCGGCTACATTAAGCCGGTCAAAGAAAAGAAGGCAAAGGAGGATGCAGCAAATGAATAAAAAGCTTAATCCGAAGGAAGTTTTAATTCCTACCGTTGCCCTGTTTTTAATTGCTTTAATTGCAACTCTTTCCCTGGCAGTTGTTAACATGATTACCAAGGACAAGATTGCGGAGCAGGACCTGGCCGCCGCCGAAGAGGCCCGGCAGACCGTTATGGCGGATGCCGACCACTTTGACGAAAAGGAAGCCGACGGGTTCTCTTACTACGAAGCCATTGACAAGTCCGGCAACCTGATCGGCTATGTCTTCACCTGCGTTGGTGACAGCAAGGGTTACGGCGGAGACGTTTCCGTTACCGTCGGCGTAGACACCGAAGGCGTTGTTACCGGCATTGTACCGGGAGACCTCTCCAATGAAACGCCGGGCCTTGGCCAGAACGCACAGAAGGAATCCTTCAAGAAGCAGTTCATCGGCAAGTCCGGTCAGCTGGCCGTCAGCAAAGACGGCGGTGACATTCAGGCTCTGACCAGTGCCACCATTACTTCCAGAGCAGTTACCAGTGGCGTAAACAAGGCTCTGTCCCAATTTGAAATTGTTAAGGGAGGTGCAAACTAATGGCAGAAAAGAAAACCTCTCTTGGTCATGAATTTACCAAAGGTATTATTGCTGAGAACCCGGTTCTTCGTCTGGTACTTGGTACCTGTCCTACCCTGGCGGTTTCCACCTCTTTGGAAAATGCCATTGGTATGGGCATTGCAGCAACCATCGTTCTGACTCTGTCCAATGCCTTTATCTCTTTATTACGGAAGGTGATTCCTTCCAAGGTCCGGATTCCGGCCTACATTGTCATTATTGCTGCGTTCACCACCATGCTGCAGTTACTGGTTAAGGCCTTTGCCCCGTCTTTGAATGACGCTCTGGGTATTTACCTTCCCCTGATTGTTGTTAACTGCATCCTGCTGGGCCGGGCAGAAGCATTTGCTTCCAAGAACTCCGTTCTTCCGTCCATTCTGGACGGCCTTGGCATGGGCATCGGCTTCACCGTAGCCCTCAGCCTGATGGCAACCATCCGTGAATTCTTCGGTTCCGGTAACCTGACCCTGAAGGTTCTGGGTCACGGTACCACCTTAACCGACATCTTCGGTCTTGGCGAAAGCAACGTTCTGTCTGCTCTTCACATGGAACCGATTATTATCTTCATCCTGGCTCCGGGCGGATTCTTTGTCTTCGGCCTGCTGATTGCACTGTCCAACAAACTGTCCCGCGCTATGGGCAAGAAGGAAGCCGTCAACAGCTGCGAACTCTGCGCGCTGGCCGATGAATGTTCCATGGCTCAGGGAGAAGGTGCCGCCGATGCCTGCAAGGTAGAAGTACCGGTAGTAGACACCGAAGCAAAACCGACCCCTGTTGCAAAAGCAGAAGCTCCGGCAGCAGAAGCTCCGGCAGCAGAAGCTGCGCCGAAAACGGAAGCAGCTGCATCGCCTGTGGCAGAAGCAAAAGCAGAAGAAAAGGAGGGCGCTGACGAATGATCTATTTAACCATTATCTTTACCGCCATCCTGACAAATAACTTTGTTCTGTCCCAGTTCTTAGGCATTTGTCCGTTCCTTGGCGTATCCAAGAAAACCGATACGGCTGTCGGCATGTCCGCTGCTGTTATCTTTGTTATGGTTCTGGCATCCGCAGTTTGCTGGCCCATCAACGAATACCTTTTAGTCCGCAATGGATTTGAATACTTACAGACGCTGGTATTCATCCTGGTTATTGCCTCCCTGGTTCAGCTGGTTGAAATTGTACTGAAGAAGTACATTCCTGCCCTGTACAACTCCCTGGGCATTTATCTTCCGCTGATTACCACCAACTGTGCCGTTCTTGGTGTTGTTACCCTGAACGTTTCCAACGGTTACGGCTTTGTTGCCTCTGTACTGAACGCTCTTGGCGGCGGACTTGGCTTCATGCTGGCCATGGTTATGTTCTCCGGTGTACGGGAACGCATGGAAGGCAATGACATTCCGAAGTTTTGGCAGGGTCTGCCCATTACCTTAGTGGCTGCTGCCCTGGCTGCCTGCTCCTTCCTTGGATTTACAGGCATTATTGATAATCTCTTCGGAGCTTAAGAAAGGTGGCATAAAGAATGAATCCTATTGTATTAGCAGTCATTATTGTTGCCGCCATCGGACTTCTGCTCGGCTTAATGCTGGCAATTGCCTCTATTGTTATGGCGGTCCCGGTAGATGAAACTGCCGTGGCCATTGAAGAAGTGCTGGCCGGCGCCAACTGCGGTGCCTGCGGCTTCTCCGGTTGCTCCGGTTACGCATCTGCCCTTTCCAAAGGCACCTGCACCGACTGCACCCTCTGCTCCCCGGGTGGACAGGATGCCATTGACGGCATCTCCAAAATTCTGGGTGTTGCGGCTGCAGAAAGTGTACCGCAGACTGCCGTTGTTCTTTGTAACGGCACCCATGAAAACGCAGAACAGATGATGGACTATTCAGGTGTTCTTTCCTGCAAAGCCGCATCCCAGCTGTATGCCGGCGGCAAGGCCTGCTCTTATGGCTGCCTTGGCTACGGAGACTGCGTCAACGCCTGCCCTTATGATGCCATTCACATCAATGACGGCGGTGTTGCCGAAGTAGACGCCCTGCGTTGCAAGGCCTGCAAAATGTGTATTAACACCTGCCCGAAGGGCATCATTGATCTGGCACCGCTGTATCATCAGGAAGCCGTTGTACGTTGCAAGAGCCACGACAAGGGCGCCCAGGTACGCAAGCAGTGCAAGGTTGGTTGCATTGGCTGTATGAAGTGTCAGAAGACCTGTCAGCATGATGCCATTCATGTCAAAGACTTTGTGGCTTATGTGGATCAGACCAAGTGCATTGGCTGCGGCGACTGCGTAGAAGGTTGCCCGGCTAAGTGCATTACCCTTGATACTTTTGGCCAGGTTGTCTATGTAGACAGTCCGTCTGCTGCAGTGGCACAATAAGCGCTGAAAAGCATCATTACGGTGCGGTTCCGGTTTGGAGCTGCACCGTATTTTTTCTGTTTCTTTGTTATGAATTTGTCAATCTTTTGCGAGTTGGCTCCTATTAGGCTAAAATAGTTTGTTAAATGCTTGACAATTCATTGACTTTCAAAAACCCGATTTACTATAATGAATCCAATGCATTTTTGAAAAGGAGGCCGCTTTATGGCTAGAGTATTTAATTTTTCCGCAGGACCTTCCATGCTTCCCGAAAGCGTGTTAAACCAGGCCGCTGATGAACTTCTGGATTACCACGGAACCGGAGAATCCGTTATGGAAATGTCCCACCGGTCAAAGGAATTTGATGCCATTATTAAGAATGCGGAAGCCCTGCTCCGGGAAATCATGGAAATTCCGGATAACTATCAGGTGCTCTTCCTGCAGGGCGGCGCTTCCACCCAGTTTGCCGCCATCCCGCTGAACTTCATGAACGGCAGCGGCAAAGCAGACTATGTAGTATCCGGCAACTGGTCCAACAAAGCAGCTTCCGAAGCTAAGAAATATGGAGACGTTAAAATTGTTGCCTCTTCCAAGGAAGACAACTTTACCCATGTACCGGAATTCAACAAAGCAGAATTCCGTCCGGATGCTGACTACTTTTATATTTGTATGAATGAAACCGTATACGGCAACATTATCCGGGATCTACCGGATACCGGAGACGTACCACTAATTGCAGACGTTTCCTCCTGCTTCCTGTCGGAGCCGCTGGATGTTACCAAGTTCGGTATGGTTTATGGCGGCGTACAGAAGAACATTGCTCCTGCCGGCATGGCCATCTGCATTATCCGGGATGACCTGCTTGGACATGCCCGTCCAACCACGCCGTCCATGCTGGATTACACCATTCAGGCAGAAAACCACTCCCTGTATAACACCCCACCCTGCTGGAACATCTACATGGCCATGCTGGTCTTTGAATGGATTAAGCGGATTGGCGGATTAACCGAAATGAAGAAGCGCAATGAAGCCAAAGCCAAGCTGCTTTATGACGCACTGGATGAATCCGAACTCTTCCACGGCACCGTAGTCAAGAAGGACCGCTCCATCATGAACGTTCCGTTTGTTACCGGCAATGCAGACTTGGATGCCAAATTTATTCAGGGCTGCACAGAACACGGCCTGATCAATATCAAGGGCCACCGTTCCGTCGGCGGCATGCGTGCTTCCATTTACAACGCCATGCCAATGGAAGGCGTAGAACGCCTGGTAGCCTATCTGAAGGAATTTGAAGAAGCTGAAAAGCAGGAAGCGTAAGGAGAAGCCCATGTACAAAATTTTAACCTTAAATAAAATCAGCCCTGCCGGACTGGATCACTTTGACCCGGCAAAATACCAATACGGAGAAGACATTACCAATCCGGATGCCATCATGGTGCGCAGCGCCAAAATGCATGACATGGTTCTGCCGGAGAATTGCCTAGCCATTGCGCGTGCAGGCGCCGGCACCAATAACATCCCGGTAGACAAATGCACGGAAAAAGGCGTTGTTGTATTCAACACACCGGGCGCCAACTCCAATGCCGTAAAGGAACTGGTTATTTGTGCCCTGTTAATGACGTCCCGTAAAATTGTACCCGGCATTGAATTCGTCAAGACCTTAAAGGGCAAGGGCGAAGAAGTCGGTAAACTAATTGAAAAGAGCAAATCCGCTTACAAGGGTCCGGAAATCATGGGCAAAAAGCTGGGTGTTATTGGCCTCGGCGCCATTGGTGTTCAGGTGGCCAACGCCGCCCGCTCCCTTGGCATGGAAGTATACGGATATGATCCATACCTTTCCGTAGACGCTGCCTGGAAGCTGTCCAGCGCCATTAACCACGCCTCCAGCCTGGATGACATCTTTGCCAAGTGTGACTACATTACCATCCACGTACCACTGACGCCGGACACCAAGGACACCATCAATGCCGAAGGCATTGCCAAGATGAAGGACGGCGTCCGCATCCTGAACTTTGCTCGGGGCGGTCTGGTTGACACGGCCGATTTGCTGGCGGCCTTAGGCACCGGTAAAATAGCGGCCTACGCCACGGACTTTGTAGAAGAAGACCTGATTAACGTACCGGGCGTCATTGCCTTCCCTCACCTGGGTGCTTCCACCCCGGAGTCGGAAGACAACTGCGCCAGAATGGGTGCCTTTGAACTGATTGACTACCTGGAAAACGGGAATATTAAAAACTCGGTTAACCTGCCGGCCGCCGACATGGGCCCGGTCAAAGGAGACCGCCTCTGTGTCATTCACAAGAACATTCCCAACACCATTAACCGGATTACCGGCGTCTTTGCAGACAATAACATCAGTGACTTCATGAACCGTTCCAAAGGGGAAATTGCCTACACCATGCTGGATGTAGAAAATCCCATTACGGATGACCTGGTGGAAACGGTCAAAGAAGTAGAAGGCGTCTTCCGTGTCCGGGTATTGCGCCCGTAAAAAAGACTGCCGGAAAAGCATTGCTTTCTGATGGAAACTGTGCCATCATAGTTCTACCACAACTGAATACCGCCGGGGTGCTGAATGAAGTTTGGCTGAGAGTTGGACCTGTTGTCCATAACCCGTAGAACCTGTTGGATAATGCCAGCGCAGGGAGATTGGATTTTTTCACTCTAAATCAAGCCGTCGGTGACATCACCGGCGGCTTTTTTCAGGAAAAGAAAGGATCTGTACTATAATGGAAAAAATGGAAAAATGGAAATTAAAAGATGTCATTCTGATGGCCATCTTAGGCGTGGTTTTTGCGGCCATTTACTTGGCCGTCTTTTATGGCGGAACCGCTATTTCAACCGCCTTAACGCCCTTTGGCCTAGCGGCATTTGGCTTTGAGCTGATTTACGGCGTATGGTTTATGGCCTCTACCCTAGCTGCTTACATTATCCGCAAGCCGGGCGTGGCACTGACCACGGAAGTACTGGCCTCTGTAGTGGAACTGCTGATGGGCAATTCCGGCGGCCTGACCGTTGTCCTGACCGGCCTGATTCAGGGTCTGGGCGCAGAACTGGTCTTTGCCTGCTTCCGGTACAAAAAATGGAATTTTCTTTCCATGAGTCTGGCCGGCATGCTGTCCGCCGCCTTTATTTTCTGTTATGAGCTCTATTATTTAAGCTACTACCTGCTGGCCCCTACCATGCTGATTGCCCAGCTGGCCGTCCGCTTCCTGAGCGCCATTGTATTCTCCGGCATCATCTGCAAGCTGGCCGGTGACGGTCTGGCCAAGACCGGCGTAGTAAAGAGTTATGCCATTGGGCATGCGGTCAAAGCCGAAACCATCCATGACGACGAAGAGGAAGAAGACTAAGGAGGCACTTATCATGGAAAAATTAAAAGTAGTATTAGACTGGTTCCCCAACACCAACCATATTGGTTTTCTGCTTGCCCAAAAACGGGGCTGGTTTCAGGAAGCCGGACTGGAGGTAGAAATTTTCGGCGAGGTTCACGGTGACATGAAGCTGCACGGTGCCGACTTCGTCTGCGGACCTGAAATTGCCATGCTGGACTGCATGGAGCAGGGCATTGGTCTGACCGCCGTAGCCGTCATGACCCAGAAATGTGACTCCGGCATTGTCTCTTTAAAGGAAGCCGGCATTACTCGTCCCAGGGACCTGGAAGGCAAACGCCTGACCCACTGGTCGCCGGAATGGTTCCACAAGGCCATTTCCCGCGTTATGGCACAGGACGGCGGAGACTACAGCAAAGTCAACCTGGTTAACCTGGACGTTGGAGACATTACCGCCACCCTTGGCACCGTTGCAGATGCCACCTGGGTCTATGAAAACTGGGAAAACCAGGTATTACTCGAGGCCGGAAGGGAAATTAATTATTTCAACCTCGGCGATATAGATCCTATCTTTGATTTCTGCGCTCCTGCCATTGCAGCCACGCACACCGTATTACAAGAGCGTCCTGACGCCGTTCGTGCCTTCCTTGCCTGTCTAGACCGTGGCTACCGTTATGCGGCACAGCATCCGGAAGAAGCAGTACTGGAAGTTAAAGACTTAATGCCTGGAGACTCTTCTGACTCCCTTCTGATCCGCAGCCAGAAGCACTTAGCTCCCATCCTGTTAGACGAACAGGGCCGCTGGGGCAGAATTGCACCGGCCCGTTGGGACCGTATGGCAGATTTCCTGGTAGAATGCGGCCTGCTTTCCCAGCGCAGGGACAACGAATATACCAACGCCTATTTTGAAGCATGAGTATCCGGTTTCACAATGTTTCCTTTGCCTATTTTCAGGACGGGAAAAATACGATTGATCATTTTTCAGCGGAATTCAATTCAGAAGAAATAACCGTTCTGAGCGGCATTTCCGGTTGTGGAAAATCCACACTTCTGTATCTTGCAGCAGGACTGTATCCGCATAACGGCGGCGTCCTGCGCGGGGGCTCCATTCAGATTGACGGCCAAGACATTGCCGCCCTGCCGGTGAATCGGCGTTGCCGGCTGGTTGGCATGATGTTTCAGAATCCGGAGCTGCAGTTCTGTATGGACACGGTTCGTAATGAGCTGATTTTCTGTCTGGAAAATCTCTGCACCCCGGCGGAACAGGTGGAGCAGAAAATTTCACAGGCCCTGGACTTCTGTGAAATTTCCCATTTGCAAAACCGCAGCTTACATTCCCTTTCCGGCGGTGAAAAGCAAAAGGTCATGCTGGCCTGCCTGGTTCTGCTCCACCCTAAATGGCTTTTACTGGACGAGCCCTTTGCCAACATAGACACCGCTTCTGCCATCCAGATTGCAAAGAAGCTAAAAATACTGCATCAGGAACAGGGCATTGGCATTTTGGCAGTAGACCACCGCCTGGATTACTGGATTAACACAGCGGATACGCTTGCCATTTTCCAGGATGGAGTGTTGCTCCCGGAGCGGCTGGATCTGCATCACCCGGACTATGCCAAAATTAAGCAAGCCGGCATTATTGCGCCCAGCCTGCCCTATCCGGCCGATCTGCCGCCCGCAAACCCAGGCAATGTAATCCTGGAACTGGACAATGTCTCTGTCCGTTATGAAGACCAGGCCATTCTAAACGGCGTTCACGCTTCCTTCCGGAAAGGCATGATTTATGCCATTGTCGGAGAAAGCGGGTGCGGAAAGTCCACGCTCTTTAACGCCCTGGCCGGTATCTGCCGGTATTCCGGAACGGTGCTGTTGGAGGGGGAAAAGCTGCATCGCCGAAAGAAAAA
>CAVFBE010000033.1:0-31942 GCA_963620745.1 Muribaculaceae bacterium
GCACCAAGCTGCTGGAAGCATTGCATGTAGATTACACCCATATTTTAGTTAACGGTCAGATTGTAGCTACCGGAGACGCTTCCCTGGTGGAAGAAATTAATGAACACGGCTTTGAAAAATACATTCCTGCTGCCGAAGCAGAATAACGCAGACGCAGAGTAAGGAGGGTATCTGATGAAAGAAAAAACTTACGTTGCCGACGTCCCACGGGATCTGTATGATTTCAAAGACGAAGAGCGCGAAGAAGATTTCTACAAAGTAGACAGTGGTCTGACCCCTGACATTGTGGATCAGATTTCCAAGGAAAAGAATGATCCGGAGTGGATGCATGATTTCCGGTTACACTGCCTGGATATATATAACCATACAGACATGCCAAACTGGGGACCCAGCACGGATGAACTGGACATGGACCACATTGTTACTTATGTCCGTCCTAAAACCAACATGAGCGCCAAGTGGGAAGATGTTCCGGAAGATATTAAGAACACCTTTGAACGCCTGGGTATTCCGGAAGCAGAACGGAAATCCCTGGCGGGCGTGGGTGCCCAGTATGATTCGGAACTGGTATACCATAACGTTAAGGCGGAAGTGGCCGCTCTTGGCGTTGTTTATACAGACCTGGAAAGTGCACTGCACGGCCCTTACGCCGACATGATCCGGAGCCACTTTATGAAGCTGGTTCCGCCAACTGACCATAAGATGGCAGCGTTGCACGGTGCCGTATGGTCCGGCGGATCCTTCGTCTATGTGCCGAAGGGCGTAAAAGTGGAAATTCCGCTGCAGTCCTATTTCCGTCTGAATGCACCCGGCGCCGGCCAGTTTGAGCATACCCTGATTATTGTGGACGAAGGCGCAGACCTCCACTTTATTGAAGGCTGCTCGGCACCAAAATATAACATTGCCAACCTGCATGCTGGTTGCGTAGAACTATTTGTTGGAAAGAATGCCAAGATGCGGTATTCCACCATTGAAAACTGGTCTAAGAATATGTACAACCTGAACACCAAACGGGTTCTGGTAGAAGAGGGTGCCCATATGGAATGGGTCTCCGGCTCTTTTGGTTCCCACACATCCTATCTGTATCCTATGACCGTATTAAATGGCGATGGAGCCAGCATGGAATACACCGGTATTACCTTTGCCGGAGCGGGACAGGAACTGGATACCGGTATGAAGGTACAGCACAATGCACCCAATACCACGTCTTCCGTTAATATGCGTTCCATTTCCAAGGATGGCGGTGCTTCCATTACCAGAAGTTCTGTTGTTATCGGAAACAAGGCAAAGCATGCCAAAACAACGGTATCCTGCACTTCTTTAATGCTGGATGACCGTTCCCGTTCTGATACCATTCCGGCCATGGACATCCGCACAGATGACGCTGACGTTGGACACGAAGCTAAGATTGGTCGCATTTCCGATGACGCCATCTTTTATCTGATGTCCAGAGGCATTTCGGAAGAAGATGCCAGAGCCATGATTGTATCCGGCTTTGCCGATTCCATTTCCAAGGAACTGCCGCTGGAATATGCCGTTGAAATGAATAACCTGATTCGCCTGGAAATGAAGGGCGCAATCGGCTAAAGGAAAGGAGAACAGAAATGCAACCAGTAGAATTAAGCATTAACCATCTGCCTTCTCCTACCTGGAGATGGCTGAAAGTCAATGACTGCAAAGTTTCTTTTCCGGAAGCCCCGGTTGCGGAAGCCACCGCTGATTATTCCGCTTTTGACGGAATTGCCACCGGCGCCGGACAGGAATTTAACCAATATATGACAAAGGCAAACACCTTTGTAGAAACTTTTGAAGGAAAGACAGAAGAGCCGCTTCGTCTGCCAATGCACTTTGCTGCTGAAAATACGCTGCATCGCTACGGATTCCGGGTACAGGAAGATGCGGAGCGGGTGGTCATCATGGACTTTACTTCTGCAGAGGCCACCGGTTCTGCCGGCGTACAGACCAAAGCCATTCTGGAAAAGAATGCGGTACTGACGCTGGTGCAGATTCATCGCTGCGGGGACGAATTTACCCTGGTCAATGATATTGGGATTCAGGCAGGGGAAGGTGCCACTGCAAAAATTATCCACGTGGTTCTGTCCGGAAAGCACACCATGATTGGCACGGAAGTTGTCCTGCAGGGGGACAAGAGTGCAACTGATATTCATACCGCGTACCTGGTAGAAAAAGATCACCGGCTGGACATGAATTACAATATTCCGGTTTATGGAAAGCAGACGCGCTCGGACTTGTCTGCCAAAGGCGTTCTGCGGGACACCGCTTGGAAGACCATGCGGGATACCCTGGACTTTAAGCGCGGCTGTGCCGGCTCTTCCGGAGACGAAATGGAAGACGTTATGCTGCTGTCTGACGGCATTGTCAACCAGAGCGTACCGCTGATTCTGTGCGAAGAAGAGGACGTGGAAGGAAACCACGGCGCTTCCATCGGGCAGCTGCGGGAAGACCTGCTCTTTTATCTGGAAAGCCGTGGTATTCCGGAAGCCGCCATTTATGAAATGCTGGCCCAGGCAAGACTGGACGCCGTTATCAAGATGATTCCGGACGAACAGACCGTGGCACAGTTCATTGAAACAGAGGAGGATTGTCCATGCTGAATGTAACTGAAATCCGGAAGGACTTTCCCTTCTTTACCAATCAGCCGCTGGCTTATCTGGACAATTCCGCTACCTCGCAGAAGCCAAAATGTGTTTTGGATGCGGAATACCAGTTTTATGTAGATTCCAATGCCAACCCGTTTCGGGGCATTTATGACTTAAGCACCCGCGCCACCGACGCCTATGAAAACGCACGTCACGCAGTGGCGGAACTACTGCATGCGCCGGATGACAGCCAGATTGTGTTTACCCGGAACGCATCGGAAAGCCTGAACCTGCTTGCTTATTCCTTCGGCGATTTAGTGCTCAATCCCGGAGACGAAATCCTTGTTTCCACCGCAGAGCACCACAGCAATATGCTTCCGTGGCGGGCTGCCGCTGAACGGCACGGCGCCACTGTAAAATACCTGGACATGGACGCTTCCGGCCTGATTACACCGGAAATGGTAAAGTCCAATTTAACAGAGCATACTCGCATTTTTGCGGTAGCACAGGTTTCCAATATTTTTGGACGGGAAAACCCAATTCGGGACTTTGCTGCAGTCTGCCACGCCAACGGAACCTATCTGGTTTGTGACGGCGCACAGAGCGTGCCGCACATGGCAGTAGATGTACAGGATCTGGATGTGGATTTCCTGGTGTTCTCCGGTCATAAAATGCTGGCACCTATGGGAATTGGTGCCTTGTACGGCCGAAAGGAATTACTGGAACAAATGCCGCCGTTCCTGACCGGCGGGGAAATGATTCAATCTGTTTCTAAAGAGCGGATTACCTTGGCACAGTTGCCACATAAGTTTGAAGCGGGTACCGTAAATGCTGCCGGTGCAGTAGGTCTGGCAGAGGCCATCCGTTATATCAACCAGATTGGATTTGATGCCATTCAGGAACGGGAAAACGCACTGACCACGCAACTGATTGAAGGCGCCAGAAAAGTGCCTCATGTTCATATCCTTGGAGCAGAGGATCCGGAAGACCACCATGGCATCATGACCTTCCAGATTGACGGCGTTCATCCGCATGACGTGGCAGCTGTTTTTGCAGACCAGCAGATAGCGGTTCGCGCCGGACATCACTGCGCACAGCCATTGCACATTCTGCTTGGCGTACCAAGTACTACACGGGCCAGCTTAATGTTCTATAATACAGAGGAAGAAGTAGACCGCTTCCTGGCGGTGCTTTCCCAAATCAGAGGAGCTATGGGTTATGCCGATTAATCGTTTTTATAATGAAATCCTGACGGATCATAATATTCATCCGGGCCATAAATATAACCTGGAAGATGCCAATCTGGCACTGGAGGGAGTAAACCCATCCTGCGGAGATGACATTGTATTGCAACTAAAGCTGTCGGAAGATGGCAGAATTGAAGACGGCTCCTTTAACGGGGATGGTTGTGCCATTTCCCAGGCCTCTGCAGATATGATGCTGGATCTGATTATCGGCAAGACCAAGGAAGAAGCACTGCATCTGGCAGATCTGTTCCTGCGGATGATCAAAGGTGATATTTCCGAAGAGGAACTGGATGAACTGGAAGAAGCCTCCTGTTTACAGGATATTTCGCACATGCCGTCCCGGGTAAAGTGTGCCGTCCTTGGCTGGCACACCCTGGAAGAGCTGGTACAGAAAGAACCCGGTTCTACGGACATGAGCAGTGTAACTACGGAATAAAAGGAATCAAACATGGAATTACAAGATCTGTACCGGGAACTGGGCATCAGCCCGGAAACCGCAGCTTATACAGAAGCCTTACTGAAGGATTTAAAACCGCGGTTTGACGCCATAGATCAAACCGCAGAATATAATCAGATGAAGGTTATTAAAGCCATGCAGGACAACAAAGTCACTGCAGGCTGCTTTGCCGGTACTACCGGTTATGGGCATGATGACCTTGGAAGAGATACGCTGGAAGAGGTATATGCATCCTGCTTCCACACAGAAGCTGCACTGGTTCGTTCCCAGATTACCTGTGGTACCCACGCTTTGGCGGTGGCGCTTTCTGCCAATCTGCTTCCCGGGGACGAACTGCTTTCCCCGAACGGAGCACCGTATGACACCCTGGAAGAAGTCATCGGCATCCGGGACTCCGTCTGCTCTTTAAAAGAGTACGGTGTTTCCTACTGTCAGGTTGACCTGCTGGAGGACAGCACATTTGACTGGGACGGAATTAAGGCCGCCATCAATGAAAAAACCAAACTGATTACCGTACAGCGCTCCAAAGGCTATGCGTCCCGTTCCACCTTCAGCGTGGAACAGATTGGCGAATTAATCCGCTTCTGCAAATCCTGTAAACCGGATGTGTTGGTCATGGTAGACAACTGCTACGGGGAATTTGTAGAACGCATTGAACCCAGCGATGTAGGTGCCGACATGATGGTGGGCTCTTTAATTAAGAACCCCGGCGGCGGACTGGCTCCCATCGGCGGATACATTGTCGGCCGCAAGGACCTGATTGACCGCTGCGCCTGCCGCCTGAGTGCACCGGGCATCGGCCAGGACGTCGGTGCCAGTTTGATGGTTAACACGCAGCTTTACCAGGGATTTTTCCTGTCACCGACGGTGGTGGCCGGTGCCCTGAAGGGTGCCATTTTAATGGCAAACGTGTATGAAAAGCTGGGCTTTCCGGTTCGCCCGAATGGGACGGAAGACCGGCATGACATTATCCAATCCATAGAGCTGGGCTCTCCGGAGCGCATGTGTGCCTTCTGCGAAGGCATCCAGGCAGCCGCTCCGGTAGACGCGCATTTTGCGCCGATTCCGTCTCCCATTCCGGGCTACGAAAGCCAGGTTATTATGGCGGCAGGCGCCTTTGTGCAGGGCTCTTCCATTGAACTCTCCGCCGATGGCCCAATCCGTCCGCCGTATGCGGTTTATTACCAGGGCGGATTGACCTTTGCCCATGCTAAACTGGGTGTCATGATGTCCCTGCAAAAGCTGCTGGACAAGCATCTGGTTACCCTACCATAACAGGGACTACTGTAATGAAGTATCAGAATTGCGTATCCGCTACGTTTCTGGACCGGCCCAACCGTTTTATTGCCCACGTGGAACTGAACGGAAAAACAGAAACCGTGCATGTAAAGAACACTGGGCGATGCAGGGAATTACTCCTGCCGGGAGCCCAGGTTACGTTACAGAAGCAGGAAGGGCCGAATCGCAAAACAAAATATGATTTAATCAGCGTTTACAAGGAAAATCTTGGCTGGGTCAACATTGATTCCCAGGTGCCCAACAAGGTTGTGGCAGAATGGCTGCAGACCCAGGGCTATGATTTCGTTAAACCGGAATTTTCCTATGGAAATTCCCGGGTAGACTTTTATATGCAGAAAAATGCGGAGCAGTACTTACTGGAAGTAAAAGGCTGTACGCTGGAAGTAGACGGACAAGGATATTTTCCGGATGCTCCCAGTATTCGCGCAGCCAAACACTGCAGGGAACTGGCGGAAGCCAGCCGCAGGGGATACCACTGTACCATTGCTTTTGTAATTGCCATGGAACAGGTTACTACGGTTTTTCCGAACCGGGTTACAGATCCGGATTTTGCAGCTGCACTGGAAGAAGCTGCAAATGCGGGCGTTTGCATTCTTACCCTGCCGTGTGCCGTAACAGCGGACAGTATTTGCATTAGGAGCTGATAGCATGAAAAGCACCTTTGTTTTATGTCAGACCGAACAGGAGGGAAAGCCCTCCGTCAACTTAAAACGCGCCGAGCAGTGGGTGCAAAAAGCAGTGCAGGAGTATCACCCGGATGTGGTTGTTTTTCCGGAGGTATACCAGTCCCACTATCCGCTTTCCACAGATCCGTTTACGGTGCAGTCTGCTGCAGAGCCTTTGGATGGACCCTTTGTTACCGGTATGCAGAAGCTGGCCAAAGAGCAAAACGTATGGCTGATTTTCGGAATGCGGGAACTGGCGGAGCAGAAGCGGCACTATAATACAATTGTTATTTTGGATGATAGCGGACAGCTGGTAGATACGTACCGGAAGGTGCACCTGTATGATGCCTTTTCCTTCCGCGAATCTGATTTTGTGCAGGCAGGGGATGCTTACTTTAAGCCAATTCCCACGCCGTTTGGCACGCTGGGCGTTTTCGTCTGTTACGAACTACGCTATCCGGAGGTGGCACGCGCCCTGACACAGGGCGGCGCCGATCTTTTGGTCATGCCGACCGCCTGGGTCAAGGGCCCGCAGAAAAAAGAACAATTCCGTGTGCTGACCCGCGCTCGGGCCATAGAAAACGCGGCCTACGTGCTGGCGTGTGACCAGTGCGGCCCGGACACCCTGGGTTGTTCCCTTGCCGTGGATCCAACCGGGAAGGTCCTGGCCGAAGCCGGTGCAACAGAAGCCATGCTGGCAGTTACCATAGATACGGACCGGGTAGAACAAGCAAGAAAACAATGTCCATCCTATAAAGGAGTATAGTAATGGAACTTTGGGATATTTATGATGAAAATAAAAAGCCAACCGGCAGAACCATGGTCCGGAATGACTGGAATATGAAGCCGGGAGACTTCCACTTAACCGTTCTTGGCTGCATTAAGACACCAGACGGTAAGTTCCTGATTACCAAGCGTGCAGAGGATAAAGCCTGGGCGCCCGGCCAATGGGAAATTTCCGGCGGCGGTGTGCAGGCAGGGGAAAGCTCCTTCCAAGCCGTTTGCCGCGAAGTACAGGAAGAAACCGGATTAGACGTCAGCAAGGCAGCCGGTGGACTGGTATTTACGTATCAGCGGATTAACCCGGAAGAAAAAGACAATTACTTTGTAGATGTTTATTGCTTTGAACGAGAGGTAGATCCGGAAGAGGTTCAATTGCAATTGCGGGAGACCAAACAGTGGCGCCTTGCCACCTCTGAAGAAATTGCAGATCTTGGTGCGAAGGGCCAGTTCCTTCACTATGACAGCATTTGCCAAATTTTTGCGTGAACCTGATTTCTACATTACCCAAATGGAATAAAACATAAGAAAAGAGCCGATACAGAATTTCTGTATCGGCTCTTTTGACTTGTGGTCTTTCCTTATTCGGCAGACTCTTCCTTTGCAACAGAAGCAGCCAGCTTTTCAGCAGCCTCCGGTTTGCCCGCACGGAGTTCTTCCAGAATCTGGGTTAACAGTTCTTCTTCTTTGGTCAGTTCCGGTTCGGCCGGTTCTTCTTCCGGTTCCTCTTCTTTGTGCAGATGGGACAGGGAAGACAGGCGATTCAGTCCTTTGACAATGTTGAAGATGACAAAGGCTACAATCAGGAAATTCAGAATGGCGGAAATAAAGTTGCCGTAGTTTAATGCGGTTCCGCCAATCATAACCTTCAGGCCTTCAAAACCGTCCACACTGAACAGACCGATAATCGGATTCAGAATGTCATCCATTAAGGAGTTGACAATGGCGGTGAATGCGCCGCCGACAATAACGCCGACTGCCATGTCCATTACGCTGCCGCGCATGATAAATTCTTTAAATTCATTCAACAATTTCTTCATAGTTTTTCTCCTCTTATACAATTTAATACCATTAGTACGGAATCATTATATAAGACGGGCTCTTTTTACACAATATTGTTTCCTGAAGGAAAGTTTAAAAATTTTTGAACAAATTATGACGAAACCACAATATCTTGTGGCTTCGTCTTTTTGTTCTACCAGGCGGCAAAAAAGAGGTCTTGCACCAGGGGGAGCGCTGACCTATACTAAAAACAACGAAGTGGGGCAAAGTGTCTCAAAAAGGAGCAAAGTGGGGCGAAAGGAGGAAGAGGACCATGGATTTTTTAGGAATCTACAACCATAACCTGGACGCCAAAAAGCGTGTCTTCATTCCTGCCAAGTACCGCGACGCTCTTGCGGGCGGCTTTGTTGTATGCAAAGCGCCGGACCACTGCCTTTACATCTATTCCCAGGAAGAATGGGGACCGGTTGCTGCACAGGTGAAGTCTTTGCCGGGTACGGAAGAGTACCGTCGGTATAAAAGAGACTTCTTCAAAAATGCAGATATGGTGGAACTGGACAGCCAGGGAAGATTCACCATTAAAGCAGAGCTTGCAGAGTATGCCGGATTAACCAAAGAAGTTGTCATTGCCGGAGCCGGTAATAAGTTTGAGCTCTGGAGTGCGGAAGCCTATGAAGAAGACTGCGGCCTGACCAAGACAGCAGACGAATTGAACATAGAGGTTATTTTCTAATGCCGGAACTGGAATTTTCTCATATCCCGGTCCTTCTGCAGGAGACCATAGACTCCCTGCAGATTAAGCCGGACGGAATTTACGTGGACGCCACAGCAGGTGGCGGCGGACATTCCTCTGAAATCAGAAATCATCTGGGGCCGGAGGGCAGATTAATCTGCCTTGACCAGGATCCGGATGCCATCCGGATTTTGACAGAACGCTTCTCTTCTGATGCCAGAGTTACCGTTGTCCACGACAACTTTAAAAACATCAAACAGGTATTGGATTCGCTGTCCCTTTCCGGAGTGGATGGTATTCTTGCCGACCTTGGAGTCAGTTCCCATCAGTTAGATACCGCAGAACGCGGCTTTTCTTTCCATGCAGATGCACCGCTGGATATGCGGATGAGCCAGGAAGGACCCACGGCTGCAGACCTCTGCAATACCTTAAGTGCCCAGGAATTAAAGCACATTCTGTACACTTACGGGGAAGAAAAATACGCCCCGGCCATTGCAAACGCCATTATACGGGCCAGACAGGAAGCCCCTATTACCAGCACCTTACAGCTGAGTGACCTGGTAGCATCCGCT
The DNA here is from genome assembly GCA_963620745.1 of Muribaculaceae bacterium. Lineage (GTDB taxonomy): Bacteria > Bacillota > Clostridia > Oscillospirales > Acutalibacteraceae > RUG420. The sequence goes on from CAVFBE010000033.1 coordinate 9,356, forward strand.
GTTCCGGCCAAGGCCAGAAGAGCAAAGCACCCTGCCCGAAAGACCTTTCAGGCACTGCGCATTGCCGTAAACGGGGAAATGGATGTACTGGATACCGCATTAAACGACATGTTTGACTGCTTAAATCCGGGCGGCATTCTTTCCATTATTACCTTCCATTCCTTGGAAGACCGCATGGTAAAACAGCGCTTTGCCAAGTTTTGCGAAGGCTGCATCTGCCCGCCGGAATTTCCGGTTTGCGTGTGCGGCAGAACACCGGCCGGCGCGCTTTGCTTTAAATTCTGCAGTGCATCGGAAGAAGAATTACAACAGAATCCAAGAAGCCGCAGTGCAAAGCTGCGCGCCATACAGAAAATAAAGGCTTACGAAGAGAGGAGGGACTTTTAAATGGCAGCCAGAATGGCATATGCAGAACAAAGAAATTATTACGGAACGGCTGCTCCAAAAGTCCAGCCGATTCCGCAAGCTACACCAAGACCAAAAGTAGTCCGCAAAAGCAGGGCCGCACAAAAACGCGAAACCCGGCGGGCAAGAGCACAGGCAATTAAGTTAATGGCCATTGCTACCGTACTGTTTTTAGTACTTGGTTTTCAGATTTACAGCCACGTAAGAGTAGAAGAGCTGAATCGCCAGATAGAAACCACCAATTCTTCCATCAGCGTCATGCAGAGTGAAAACACCCGATTGAAGATGGACCTGAATGCCAGCGCCTCGCTGGATAAGGTGGAAGATTACGCAGTGAACGAACTTGGCATGGTGAAGGTGGAAAACTACCAGGTAAATTACCTGAACCTTTCCAGCGGTGACTCGGTAGAAGTCAGCGGCGGAAAGACCCACCAGACACTGTGGCAACGGCTGCAGATTGCACTGAAAAAGTAATAAAAATACGCTGAGAGTTACGAAGCAGTTCGTAACTCTCAACGTCGTATAAAGGGGACCCCAAAGCAGGAGGAAATCATGGCAAAATCCCGGGCAAGTTTTCAACGAAAAATGAAGAAGCGACTCCAAAGTCGGGCAACAATGGCATTTTTAGTAACCGTTGTCATCGGCTTTGGAATTGGTGTCATTGGCCTGGTGAATGTTGGCCTGATTCACGGCTCCACGTATAAGCAAAAAGCGGAATCGGAGCAATTGTCGGATACTACGGTCAGCGCCAAGCGGGGTACCATCTATGACAGCAACATGAATGTTCTGGCTCAGAGTGCCGATGCTTACAAGGTTTACCTGGATCCTTCCCAGATCAGTGACGACACGCAGGCAGAGGCCATTGCCAAGGGCCTGAGCGAGCTACTGGATACGGATTATGAAGAGCTCCTGAAAAAATGCCGGCAATCCAAAAAGAAATACGTTGTAGTAGCCAGCAAAATTGACTATGAAACCAAGCAGAAGGTGGAATCCTTCCGCAAGGAAAACAAATATACCAAGGTCATCGGTTTTGAAGAGGACGTAACGCGGTATTATCCGTATGACAATTTTGCTTCTACTGTCATCGGCTTTACCGGAGACTCCGGAAATGGTTTGTCCGGCATTGAATATTATTACAATGATGTGTTAAGCGGTACGGCCGGCCGGTCCATTTCCGCCAAGAACGCAAGGAAGGGTTTAATTTCTTCGGACTATCAGACCTATTATGCAGAGCAGGACGGCTACAGCCTGAAGTTGACATTGGACCAGACCATACAGTATTATCTGGACTCCGCTTTGTCCGATGCAGTTGAAAACCTACAGGCTTCCTATGGCTACGGTATTGTCATGAACAGCAAAACCGGTGCCATTTATGCCATGAGTTCGCAACCGGATTATGACCTGAATAATCCGTATACCATTGCCAGTGAATCTGTAAAAGAGGAACTGGATAAAATAGAAGATGATGACGAACGGGCACAGGCTACCTCTAATGCTTTGTATGCGCAGTGGCGGAACCGGACCATTACGGATACCTATGAACCCGGTTCTGTTTTCAAGTGTGTTACGGCCGCAGCCGGTATTGAAGAAGGCGTCGTCAGCACAGAAGAAGAATTTAACTGTACCGGTAGTTATCAGGTAGAAGACCGGACGTATCACTGCTCAAACCGGAGTGGGCATGGGGTAGAGGATTTCACTACCTCGCTTGCCAATTCCTGTAACCCAATCTTTATTCAGGTAGCGCAGCGCCTGGGGGCCAAGACGTTTTATAAATACTTTGAAGCCTTTGGCCTGACCGAATCCACGGATGTAGACCTGCCGGCGGAAGCCGCGCCTGCAGAAGGGGTTACTTACTATGCGTTAAAGAATATCCATTCGGTTCAGTTGGCTTCTTCTTCCTTTGGCCAGACCTTCCAGGTTACCCCAATCCAGATGATTACCGCCATTAACGCCATTGCCAATGACGGAAATTTGGTACAGCCGTACATTGTGGATTCGTATCTGGATTCCGACGGAAATACAGTTATGCAGGCGGAGCCGAAGGTAAAGCGGCAGGTTGTTTCCAAACTGACGGCAGATACCGTCACCAAGATGATGACTGCAGTTGTCACCAGCGGAACCGCATCCAATGCATATGTTGCCGGATATAATGTAGCCGGTAAGACCGGTACTTCCGAAAAGCTGGCTTCCAGCAGCAGTTACTATATTGGTTCGTTCTGCGGCTTTGCGCCGGCAGATGACCCGGAAATTACCGTTCTGATTATCATTGACGAACCGAAGTCCGGACACTACACTGGTGGTACCACCGCCGCACCGGTAGCGGCAGAGGTTATTGAAAAGACCTTACAGTACCTGAATGTAGAACCGGAATATACGGAAGAGGAACAGGCAAACCAGGATGTTTCCACACCGAATGGCGTGGGGCTCAGCGTAGATAGTGCCACCAAGAAAATGGAAGAGTCCGGCCTGACCGTAACAGTAGTCGGATCCGGTAGTAAGGTGCTGAACCAGACACCGGCCAGCGGAAAATTAATCCCGCAAAAGGGAATTGTGGTACTATATACGGACAGCAAAGAGGAAACCGAGCAGGTAAGCGTGCCGAACTTTGTCGGCATGACTGCCAGTCAGGCAAAAGCTGCCGCCACTTCAGCCGGATTAAATCTGCAGATCTCCGGAAATACAACCGGTAGTTCTTATAAACAAAGTGTCAGTCAGGGAACCAAAGTGGCCAAGGGCAGCGTCATTACCGTTTCCTATATGGAAACCAGTAATAAGGAAACTGCCAATGAAGCCAATGACGCCGACACGGCGTATGAAGACTAAAAAGGAGGTGCCCGCATGAGACCTTTTTCCACAGCAGAACTTGCCAAGGCCACCCATGGCGTTGCCCATGGGGATGCGGTCATTACCAATGTGGTAATAGATAACCGAGAAGTAGTGAAGGACAGTTTGTTCATTGCCATTAAAGGGGAACGACTGGACGGACACCGCTTTATTCCGGCCGCAGTAGAGGCCGGAGCAATTGCCGTAATGTGCCATAAACCGGTAAACTGTGCCGTCCCTACGGTGCAGGTGCAGGATACCACTCAGGCATTTTTAGACCTGGCACATTACTATAGAAAAGAGTTTTCCATTCCCTTCGTGGCCCTGACCGGCAGTGTCGGCAAGACCACCACAAAGGAAATGATTGCCTGTGTGCTCAGTGCGAAGTATAATACGCACAAAACCTATAAAAACTGGAACAACGAAATTGGTTTGCCCAAGGTGCTTCTTGGCCTTACGCCGGAGCACGAAGCCGCAGTCATTGAACTGGGCATGAACCACAAAGGGGAAATTTCCCGTCTTTCCAAAACAGCAGAACCGGATATCGGCGTCATTACCAACATTGGTGTGTCCCATATTGAAAATCTGGGTAGCCGGGAGGGTATCCTGGCTGCTAAACTGGAATTACTGGATGGTATGAAACCCGGTTCCCCGTTGTTCTTAAACGCAGATAATGATCTGTTAAGTACGGTCACCCGGGATGACTTTGCCATTCATTATTTCGGCATTCACAATCCGGCAGAGGTCATGGCCAAGGACCTGGACTATCAGGCAGCCCATACCGTATTTACCGCAGTTACACCGGCAGGTAACTGCCAGGTTACCCTTCCCACTACCGGTGAACACAATGTTTACAATGCACTGGCCGCCATCTCCGTTGGCCTGGCACTGGATATTCCCCTGGAACAGGCTGCCAAAGCGCTGGAAAATTACATTCCGGCCGGCATGCGGGAGCACATTGTGGAAAAGGGTGGCATTACCTTTATAGAGGACTGCTACAACGCCAGTCCGGACTCTATGAAAGCCTTAGCCACCACACTTTCCATCATGGGGGATGGAAAGCGTAAAATTGCGGTCATTGCCGATATGCTGGAACTGGGAAATTACAGCGAAACAGCACATCGCCAGGCAGGGGGATACATGGCAGATGCCGGAACCGACCTCCTGATGACCTACGGAGAAAATTCCAAATTTGCAGCAGCAGAAGCCAAAGCACATGGCATGGTCCGTGTCTTTGATTTTGATAAAAAAGAAGATCTGACAGAAAAACTGATTTCGCTCCTTCACCCGGGCGATGTAGTGGCCTTCAAAGGCTCCCGGGGCATGGAGTTGGAAGAAGTCATTCAAAAAGTATACGAATCTTTGGATAGGAGTTAACACAATGAACACCACGTTAGCAAGCATTCTGGCCTTCTTACTTTCCGGTGCAATGGTAGGACTTTTGGGAATTAAAGTGGTTCCCTGGCTGCATAAGCTGAAATTTGGTCAGACCATTCTGGACATTGGTCCCAGCTGGCACAAGCAGAAGCAGGGTACCCCGACGATGGGCGGTATCATGATGATTGGCACAGCCGTTATTGTATTTGCGGTTTTGGCCATTGTAGACGCCATTTGCGGCGGCGATTTACTCAGTGCCGGAGGAAATGTTTATGGCGTTTCCTACGCACAGAAGGTAAAAATCCTGGCCGGCTTTATTATGGCCCTGGGCTTCGGACTGATTGGCTTCCTGGATGACTATATTAAAGTAAAAAAGAAACAGAACGAAGGGCTGACCGTACTGCAGAAAACCTTGCTGCAGGTCATCCTTTGTGCTTCTTATATTGCCACCATGGTATTGTCCCATAATACCTATATGTTTATTCCGTTTGCCGGTCGCTGGGATTATGGCGGAAGCATTGTTCTGTACAGCATTTTTACCTTTATTGTTATGTATGCTGCCGTTAACGCTGTTAACTTTACAGACGGTATCGACGGCCTGTGCTCCAGCGTTACGCTGGTAGCAGGTGCCGGCTTTGTGGCAGTTGCTTATTTAATGGATTATTACGGCGTGGCCATGTGGGCCTGCATCCTGATGGGCGTTTGCGCCGGATTCCTGGTATGGAACCATCATCCGGCTAAGGTCTTTATGGGAGATACCGGATCTATGTTCCTGGGCGGTACGGTAGTAGGCCTTGCTTATGCACTGGATTGCCCGTTGATTCTGCTTCCAATCGGCATTGTTTATGTTGCAGAAGGCGCTTCGGATGTCATTCAGATTTTGTATTTCAAGGTAACCAGAAAGATTGCACAGCGGAAAGATCCGGAAGCTACCGGAAAGCGGCTCTTTAAAATGGCCCCCATTCATCATCACTTTGAAAAGTGCGGATGGTCAGAAGAGAAGATTTGCGTTGTGTTCTCCGTTACCGGCTTAATTGGTGCGGCCATCGCCGTACTGCTGGTAGCGTTTGGACAGTAAAAGACAGCAAGAAAGGATAACTCATGGCAGGAAGAACAGCATCCCGGCGTCAGACCGGTCGTCCGGCACAGCCGCGCCCGCAGAGGAAAACCAAGCGCCAACCGGTGCGGTCTTCTTCCCGGAAGCACTCTGCCATCTGGAATGACGGCGCCTTTGATGTGCCGTTTCTGGCCATCGTCCTGACCTTAATTACCTTTGGCCTGATTATGCTGTTTTCTGCCAGTTATGTGTACAGTTACTATAATCAGGATGGAGACAGCCTGTATTACTTTAAACGGCAACTGATTTTTGCCATTATGGGCATTGTTCTGATGTTTGTGGTTTCCCGTGTAGAATACCATGTCTGGCAGAAGGCTTCTATTCCGCTTTTGGTTGTCTCTTACGGATTGCTGGTTCTGGTTTTGTTTGTTACGCCACCGGCAGGGTATGAAGACTTCCACCGCTGGATTAACTTAGGATTTATTACTTTCCAGCCGTCAGAAATAGCCAAGTTCACTTTAATTTTGTTTCTGGCACAGCATATCGGAAAAAATTATCCGTATATAACACGGAAAGTGCCATCCCAGGCGGGGTGGACGGTTAACTGGAATGCCAATCACCCGCGCTTTCTGATTCAGCAAAAGCATACCTGTTTCCTGCTGTATGCAGTCATTGCCGCTTCCATGTGCATTTTGGTTTATAAGGAAAATCACGTTTCCGGTACCGTTATTCTGTTTGCTTTATTCTTTGTCATGATTTGGATGGCCGGATACAATAAGCGCGCATTCGTGGTTATTATTGCACTTGCCATTGTTCTTGTCGTTGTTGTTGTTTCCAAACCGGAGATTTTGCCAAGTCATGCACAGTCACGTATTACTGCCTGGCTGGATAAAAGTTATGATCCGCTGGGGGTACGCTGGCAGACCAACCATGCGCTTTATGCCATTGGCTCGGGCGGCTTCTTCGGCGTAGGTCTTGGAAATTCCAAAATGAAGCAGTTGTATGTATCCGAGCCGCAGAATGACTTTATTTTTTCCATTGTCTGCGAAGAACTGGGTTTTGTGGGTGCCATGGCAGTCATTGCCCTGTTTGTGCTGCTCCTTTGGAGAGGCTTTATGATAGGCCTCCATGCCAAAGATAAATTTGGTTCCCTGCTTGCCATTGGCCTGAGCTTTCAGGTTGGCCTGCAGGCAGCCTTGAATATTGCGGTTGTAACGGATATGTTCCCGAACACCGGTATCAGTCTTCCGTTCTTCAGCTACGGCGGTACTTCTTTGGTTATGCTGATTGTGGAAATGGGCATTGTCCTTTCTATTTCCCGGTCCGCTGCCATGAAGAAACTGCCGGAAGAAAAATTACCGGAAGAAGTGTAGGAAGGAAAACAGAAAATGAAAATTTTATTTGCTACCGGCGGAACCGGCGGCCACATCAACCCGGCGCTGGCCGTGGCCGGTAAAATCCGCGAAACGTACGGAGACAAAGCAGAAATTTTATTTGTTGGTACGCCGACCCATATGGAAGCAGAACTGGTTCCTGCAGCCGGATATGACTTTAAAACGGTAGATGTGCGCGGATTTTACCGCGGCCTGAACTGGACCAACCTGAAGCGGGATGCCGTTGCGTTTATTAAGATGTTTACTTCCAGTGTGGAAGCCAAAAAGATTATTAAGGAATTTGCGCCGGATGTGGCCATCGGGTTCGGCGGCTATGTCAGCGGACCGGTCATCCGGGACTGCCACAAGCTGGGCGTAAAGACCGCTATTCACGAACAGAATGCCTATCCCGGCATTACCAATAAAGCACTGGCCAAAGAGGTAGACCTGGTTATGCTGACCTCAGAGGCTGCCAGAGACCGGATGGATTGTAAGAATGAACCGGTCATTACCGGCCTGCCGGTCCGCGGTTCCATGCTGCGGGCTGACCGCGCAGCCTGCCGGAAGCAGCTTGGCTTGTCAGATGACCAGCTGCTGGTACTTTCCATGGGCGGCTCTCTTGGAGCAGATGCCATCAACGAAGCCATGACGGATTTAATTGTGGCAGAAAAAGACAATCAAAAGCTGTATTTCATTCATGCTATGGGCCAGTACGGCCTGGAAATGAAGGATGCACTTGTGGAACGGGGTGTAGATCCGGAAGTACAGGCCAATCTGGACCTGCGCGAATACATCCATGATATGGATGTCTGCATGCCGGCCGCAGACCTGATCATCTGCCGTTCCGGCGCCTCGTCTTTATATGAAATCAGGGCACTGGGGAAGGCGTCCATTCTGATTCCGTCCCCGAACGTGGCAGAAAATCATCAGTACCACAATGCAATGGAACTGGTAGAAAAGAATGCTGCCTGCATGATTGAACAAAAAGATCTGACCGGGGAAGCGCTGATTTCTTTAGTAGAAGAACTGACCAATGACCCGGCCAGAATTAAGGAAATGGAACAAAATGCCAAAGCAATGGCTATTTTAAATGCCACGGATTTAATCGTGGAAAACCTGCTGCGTCTGGTGCCGGAGCAGGAAGACTAACAGGGGAGACAACATGGCACAACAGAGACGTACTTCTGCCACGCAGGGACGGACATCTGCCACTCGGGGCCAGACTCCTGCCATAAGGGGACGGACAGGCACTGCACGCAAAGTAACGCAGACGCGGCGCCAACCCGTTACACGGTCCACGACCGGCTCTGCCCAACCCGTTCAGCGCACCGCTGCACAGCGCCCGCAGAATGCGGCGCAGGGGCAGCGTCAGCGTGCCACGGTGCAGGGCGGTCAACGGAGCAGAACTGCTTCGGCGCAGCGTAGAAGCACCAACGGACAACGGCAGGCAATGCCTGTGCAGAAGTCCAGGGAAGAGCTTCGCAGGGAAGCCCGTCTGAAGCGGGAACGACAGCAAAAGCGGAAGCGCCGGTTTACTACCTGTATGCTGGCCTTGGCTGCAATTGTTATTGGCGTGGTTCTGTCGTTAACGGTTTTCTTTAAAATCAGTACCATAGAAGTAACCGGAACCAGCCAGTACAGCAAAGAAACTATTCTGAATGTCTGCGGAATAGACACCGGAGACAATCTGTTCTTAGTCAAAAAGGCTCGCGTAGCGGATAAAATTGGCCGTGCGTTGCCTTTTACGGGGGAAATTACCGTAAAACGTTCTTTCCCAAATAAAATTGTCATTCAGGTAACGGATTCGGTTCCAAGTGCTGCTGTGGCCTATGAAGACGGCTATGCGCTGCTGAACTCGGATCAGAAGGTTCTGGCAACAGTTTCTACAGAAGAAGAACTGTACACCCTGGTGGCACAGCAACTCCGTCTTGCAGAAGAAGTTACAGCAGAAGCATCCCAAACAGAAAATAACGCGGAAGACAGTACGGATGATGGTGCAGACGACAGCACAGCCACGGCATCTGTTACAACTGCTGCAGCACAGGGAAATGCAGCTTCCAGTGTGGCAAGCGCTTCTTCGTCTTCTTCCGGTACAACTAAGACCTCTTCTACAAGAAGTTCCACCTCTGCATCCGGAACGGTAAGCGGAAAAACTTCTGCTTCTGCCGGAACCGGGAAGAGTACGGGGACTGCATCGCAGACGAAAACGGAAGAAGAAACCACTGCCGCTTCCAATACGGAGGGCACAGAGGCCAACGGGGATACTTCTGTCAGCGTTACAGAGGATGAGGTAGAGGCTGCGAAAAGCCAGATTACTATGATTTCCGGCCTGACCGTCAGCAAGGCAGAGGCCGGCAAGAAGATTGCTTTTGAAGACAATGCAGCGTATACGGCTTATCAGGACGTAGTCAAGGCATTGGAAGAAGAAGAATTTACCGGCGTTACCGGGCTGGATTTCACGAATTCCTCTGACATCCGGATGGAATATCAAAAGCGGATTATCCTGAAGCTTGGCTCTTCGTCCGGCTTGAACCGAAAGCTCCAGCTGGCAGAAAAGGTGCTGGAGGAGCAGAATGCGGTCAGCACGGAACTGACCGGAACCATAGATCTGACCATCAGCGGAAGAGCCTATTTCTCTGATGAAGCAGAATCCCTGACTACCACAAAAGCAGAAGAGGAGACTTCTTCGGTATCAGAAACCACGGAAACCTCGGAAAGTAGCACAAGATCTTGAAAAAAGGCCACGGTAAGCCAAAAATTAATTGAATTTTTTTGGCTTGCATGGTACTATTTAAAACGTATCAGTATAAACATTTAGACATTAGGAGGATGCCTCAATGAGTTTTGAAATGTCTGCAGATTTTGACAGCGTTGTTCAAATAAAAGTAATTGGTGTCGGCGGCGGCGGCGGAAATGCCGTAAACCGCATGATTCGTTCTGATGTAAAAGGCGTAGAATTTGTCTCTGTTAACACGGATAAGTCCGCTTTACTTCAGTCCCAGGCAACCCATAAAATCCAGATCGGAGAAAAGGTAACCAAGGGACAGGGCGCAGGTGCCAGACCGGAAATTGGTCAGCGCGCTGCAGAAGAAAGCAAGGAAGTCATTTCCGATGCTCTGAAGGGAACCGACATGGTATTCATTACTGCCGGCATGGGCGGTGGTACCGGTACCGGTGCTGCTCCTGTCATTGCAGGACTGGCCAAAGACATGGGCATCCTGACAGTTGGTATTGTTACCAAGCCGTTTGCTTTTGAAGGCAAACACCGGATGGATCAGGCTGAAAACGGAATTAAGGAGCTGGCTGCCAATGTAGACAGTCTGGTTGTTATTCCGAATGACCGCCTGAAATTCTTCTCCAAGGAAAAAATTACCCTGGCCAACGGCTTTGATGCTGCAGATGACATCCTTCGTCAGGGCGTAAAATCCATTTCTGAATTAATTAAAGTACCGGGCTTTATCAACCTTGACTTTGCAGACGTCAGTGCCGTTATGCGTGACGCCGGACATGCCCACATGGGCGTAGGCCGCGCCAGCGGAAAAGATAAGGCAGAACAGGCCGCCAATGCCGCTGTTTCCAGTCCTCTTCTGGAAACCACCATTGACGGGGCACACGGTGTTATTATTTCCATTACCTCTTCTCCGGACATCGGCCTGGAAGAAGTAGAAACCGCATCCACCCTGATTGCCAATGCAGCTCATCCGGATGCCAACATTATCTGGGGTGTTGCCTTTGATGACACGCTGGATGACGAAATTATTGTTACCGTTATTGCCACCGGCTTCGGCGACACAGCTGTTAAGTACGATGCCCCGAAGATTGACCTTGATGTTCCGGGCTTCACAGATGACCTTGGCACAGACATCCCGGTAAATCCGGCAGCCTATGCAGACAATAGCTCTTCCACCACCAATACGTCCTCTCTGTTTGCAGATGATTCCTCCAATGACTCTGTTTCCGGTGACTTCGGATTTGGTATGGATGACGGTTACTTTGATGCCATTGATGACATCTTCGGAAACCGTAACTAAGCCAGTTTCCGGCATAAAAGAAAGCCAAAAGTACCTTCCGTTCCGGAGGGTACTTTTTCTTGGAAAAGTCTTAGGTTTTCTATTGCAATTTATTAGTCCACGTGTTAGAATACCTAAGCAATCAAGGCACGCATTGTGCCAAAACCAGTGAAAGAGGTGAAACGAATGAAAGAGGGACTTCATCCTAACTACGGCCCTGTAACCGTAAAATGCGCTTGCGGTGCTGTTATTGAAACGGCATCTACCAAAGGTGATCTTCGTGTAGATATCTGCTCCAACTGTCATCCATTCTTCACCGGTAAACAAAAACTTGTTGATACCGGCGGACGTGTTGACCGATTCAACAAGCGTTATGGCAAAGCTCAGGCAAAATAAGTCTGACTGGCTAAGAAGACAAGGCGGTACAGTTTGTACCGCCCTTTTGTTTTATCAAGGGGACATTTTATAAGAGGGAGGAAACCTATGGATTCTTATTTAACAGTAGCCGGATCCGGAGAATCGGTTTTTGAAGAAAAGCGTTCCAGGTTTCTGACCCACGTGGTTCCGGTAAAGACGGCAGAGGAAGCAGCTGCGTTTATTGACGCACAGAAAAGCCGGTACTGGGATGCCAGGCACAACGTTTATGCTTACCGCTTACGGAATGGCTCCCAGCGCTTCTCAGATGACGGGGAGCCGCAGGGAACCGCAGGAATGCCGACGCTGGATGTGCTGCAGAAATCCGGTGTAACGGATGTCTGCCTGGTCACAACCCGCTATTTCGGCGGCATTCTTCTGGGGGCCGGCGGCCTGGTGCGGGCGTACTCCCACAGTGCCGCACTGGGACTGCAGGCGGCAGGACTGGTTACCATGCTGCCTTGTAAAACTGCCTTTTTCCAATGTGACTATTCCTTTTACGGCCGCGTGCCGTCCCTCTTGGCAAAGTGGGATGCCCGCCCGCAGGAGACCACTTTCACAGACAAGGTCACCGTTCCTCTGGAACTGCCGGAAACCGCGGTATCCGGCCTGTCAGAGGAACTCAGCAGCCTTTCCTCCGGAAAAATCCAGCTCCAGGTAACCGGAGACTGTTACCGGGCTGTTCCGGTAGAGGATTGACGCCTAAAAGCTAGATAACAATCAGGAAGTATAAAAAAGAGCCTGTTGCAGATACTTCTGCAACAGGCTCCTGATTTTGTGTTCTTTTATTCTGCAAGTGCACGTTCCAGCCAGGTGGCGCCGATGTCCAAAGCAGGATAAAGTCCGACTTTTTCACCTTTCTTTTTTACCATGTCTGCCGGCGAAGCGGTAGGATCGGTATTCAGTAACTGAATGGTGACCTTGTCGGCAATTTCCATATCCTGGAATTGCTTGGTACTTTTAATGGTCAGCATAACCACATAGGGATCATACATGTTGCCGTAATAAAGAGTATTTCCTTTTCTGACAAGGGGTTTGCCCTTGTAGGTGAGGAATTTGTTTTCAGCCAATGGATTCACTCCGTTTCAACAGGTTTTAGTCTTATTTATCCAGAAAGTCCTTGACGAGGGTCTGTAACAGTTCGTCCCGGTCCAGCTTGCGGATAAGACTGCGCGCGTTGTTATGAGTGGTAATGTAGGTTGGGTCTTCAGAAAGCAGATATCCTACAATCTGACTGATAGGATTGTAGCCTTTTTCTTTCAGGGCATTATACACCTGGTTCAGAATCTGGTGCATTTCAGCATCGGAATCTTCCTTTAAAGAAAACTGGATTGTCTTATCGGTCATGGAACCACCTCCAACTTATACTAGATACTCATTATAAGGCATTCGAAAGTGGAAAACAACACGCTGTCGGACTTTTTTCTTAGGAACGAAGAGCCCCGCCCAGATTCTGGATGGCCTGGATGGCCTTTTCTACAGCCTGGTTGCACTCTTCATCTGTCAGGGTGCGCTCTGCAGAGCGGAAGCGCAGGGAGAAGGCAACGGATTTTTTGCCGTGGCCAACCTGTTCGCCTTCGTAAACGTCAAACAGATCAATGTTTTCCAGAATGTTGCCCTTAATGGCGGCGGAAATGGCTTTTTCCAGGGCAAGAACCGGCTGGGTGCTGTCTACAACGAAGGCAAGGTCACGGGAGGTGGCCGGGTACTTCGGCAGATGTTTGTACGTGCGATTCAGGTTTGCCTTTGCAAAGAGCAGCTCCTGATTAACAGTTGCAATATAAACACGGGTGTTAATACCGTAATTAGCGCAAACGGCAGGATGCACTTCACCAAGCACGGCAAGTTCTTCGCCGTCTACCAGAATAACGGCCGTTCTGCCCGGGTGGAAGGTTGGATTGTTGTGAACCGGCTCTACGTCAATGTCCGTAATGCCAACAACTTCTAGGAGCTTTTCTACTACGCCCTTCAGGGAGAAGTAGCTGAGCTTCGGTCCGTACATGCCCATTACCAGCTGCTGATCTTCATCCGGCAGCTCTTCCAGGGATTCCTTCGGCAGATAAATGGTGGAAAGCTCGTACAGACAGGCCTTTTCATTTCTGTTGTTGTAGTTTCGCGCCAGCACTTCCATCATGGTTGGGATAGAGGTGGTGCGCATAACGCTGGTGTCTTCGCCAAGCGGGTTGCTGATGACAATACTGTTCCGCAGCTTGGAGTCCTGCGGAAGGCGGATTTTGTCATAGCTCTTCGGGCTCATGAAGGAGAAGGTCTGAATTTCGGACAGGCCGGCTCCTCTGACGGTTTGTTCTACCAGACGATTGAATTTCTGACGGTCTGTTAAGCCTGCTTCGGCTACCCCGCGCATTTCGCTGTCCGGGATGTTGTTGTAACCATAGAAGCGGGCAATTTCTTCAGAGATATCTGCCTGGGAAGCAATATCAATGCGGAAAGACGGAACATGAATGGTGCCGCCTTTAATTTCAAAGCCAATACGTTCCAGAATGGCTTTCTGTTCGTCTGCGGAAAGGTTGATACCGATGAAACGGTTGGTCCATTCCGGGTCGAAAGGCAGGGTAACCTGTTCCTTTGGGTTGGCGTATACGTCTACGGTGCCGTTGACTACATCGCCCGCATCCAGTGCCTGTACCAATTCCAGCGCACGGCGTAAGCAGGTGTCACAGCTGTCCGGATTTAATTCCTTTTCGTAACGGGCAGATGCTTCGGTACGCATGCCAAGTGCCTTGGCAGCTCTGCGGACAGAGGGGCCGTTGAAGCAGGCGGATTCAAAGACGATGGTGCTGGTGTCATCCATGATGCCGGAGTATTCTCCGCCCATGACACCGGCAACGGCAACCGGCTTCTTTTCGTCGGCAATGACCATGATGCTTTCGGTCAGTTCCCGTTCTACGCCGTCCAGGGTAGTGATGGTTTCACCGGCTTTGGCGTTGCGCACAATAACGTGGTTGCCTTCCAGGAAGCGAAGGTCAAAGGCGTGCATTGGCTGGCCGTATTCCAGCATAACGAAGTTGGTAATGTCTACAATGTTGTTGATGGGTCTGACGCCGGAAGCGCGCAGACGTTCCCGCATCCACAGGGGAGACGGGGCAACCCGGACATTTTCTACTACGGCGCCGCTGTATCGGTAGCAGGTTTCCGGCACCTGAATGTCTACCTTTAAGAAGTCATTGACGTCTCCGTGGCCCGGTTTTACCACCGGTTCGGAAACGTGAAGCGGCAGCTGATAGGTGGCGGCAGCTTCTCTTGCCAGACCAATGACGGAAAGGCAGTCAGGCCGGTTAGAGGTAATTTCAAATTCGGTAATGGTGTCCGTCAGGCCGATGGCTTCGCGGATGTCCAGGCCAAGTTCCTTTTTGCAGTCATCCCCTAATACAAAGATGCCGTCTTCAATGGCATATGGGAAATCATGAACGGTCAGGCCCAGTTCGGCAACGGAACACATCATGCCTTCGGAAACTTCGCCACGCATTTTACCTTTGGTAATGTGGTGGCCGCCGGCAACGGTGGACTTGTGCAGCGCGCACGGAACATAATCTCCAACGGAAAGGTTCTGGGCACTGGTAACAATCTGAATATTCTTTTCCTGTCCTACGTTTAGCTGGCAGATCCAAAGGGTGTCAGCGTTGGGGTGGTGGACAATTTCTTCTACGCGGCCGACTACAATGTTGGAGAGCTCGGCACCTTCTGTCTGATAGGATTCTACTTTGGAACCGGAAAGGGTAATGGCCTCGGCGAAGTCGTGGTCATCTACCTCCAGGTCAACGTAATCCTGTAACCATCTTTTTGATAAATCCATTTTCTTCGCCTCCTTTAAAACTGTTCCAAGAAGCGCATGTCATTTTCATAGAGCATACGCATGTCATCTAAGCCAAAGCGGAACATAACAATTCGTTCCAGTCCGATGCCGAAGGCAAAGCCGCTGTACTGATCCGGGTCAATGCCGCCGTTGCGGAGTACCTTCGGGTGAACCATGCCGCCGCCGAGGATTTCAATCCATCCTTCATTCTTGCACATGGGGCAACCTTTGCCGCCGCATTTGAAGCAGGAAATGTCAATTTCACAGGACGGTTCGGTGAACGGGAAGTGGTGCGGACGAAGACGAATGCGGGTGTCTTCGCCGTACAGCTTTTTGGCAAAGGTTTCCAGGGTGCCCTTCAGGTCTCCCATGGTAATGCCCTTGTCTACTACCATACCTTCAATCTGATGGAAGATAGGAGAATGGGTGGCGTCTACGGCGTCACTGCGGTAAACACGGCCCGGTGCAATCATGCGGAACGGTGGCTGGTTTTCTTCCATATAACGGATCTGGCAACCGGAGGTCTGGGTCCGCAGGAGCATTTTCTGGGTAATATAAAAGGTATCCTGGGTGTCTCTGGCAGGGTGGTCTGCCGGAATGTTCAGTGCCTCAAAGTTGTAGTAGTCCCATTCTACTTCCGGACCGCTGGCAACGTTGAAGCCCATGCCAAGGAAGATTTCCTTCACTTCATCCAAAACAATGGACAGCGGGTGCTGGTGGCCGATTTCAATGGCCTGTCCCGGCAGGGTAACGTCAATGGTTTCGGACAGTAGTTTGGCTTCCTGTGCCTTTTCTTTTAATTCGTTGGTCTTTTCTTCCAGGCTCTGGGTAATCTTTTCCCGTACCTCGTTGGCAATCTGACCAACAACGGGACGTTCCTCCGGAGAGAGGGAACCCATGGTCTTCAGCACAGAGGTAAGTTCGCCTTTTTTGCCGAGGTATTTGATGCGGATGGCATCCAGATCGGCAAGGGTTTCGGTTCCGGCAAGGGCTTCTTTGGCCGCTGCACGGATCTGTTCCAGCTGTTCTTTCTGGTTCATACTTTGTACCTTCCTTTTTTTTGATTACTTTGAGTGCGGGAAGAGTTTTCAAAAATAAAAAAAGCTCCGTTCCATGAAGGGACGAAGCAACTCCGCGGTACCACCCGTATTCCCACCGGTCCGGTGGGCACTCAATGCTGGTAACGGCAGCCTTCCGTTTGTTTTTACTGGGCGAGTCAGCGCTGTTCGAAACAACCGCTCGGGAGGGAAATTCAGGTTACAGTCCGGTAAGTCCGTTTGCAGCCGATGGCGGACCTTCTCTGGACCGGAGTGTCTGAAACCTTACATAAACTCCGTCAATGCGTTTCCTAATATCGGTAGTATTCTAGCAAAGAAGGGGTTGCTTTTCAAGCATGGAATTCTTTCTTTTTCAGTTGTTTATAAGTCCTTTGCTTTGTGCTAAACTGGGGATACCAAACATGAGAGGAAGGGTTTGATGTTAGTACATACCGGAATAGATGCCGTAGAGCTGGCTCGCATCCAGAAATCTATGGAATCTCCGTCCTTTGCCAAATATATTTTAGGAGAGCAGGAATACGCCTATTATGAAGAAAAGGGTTTTCCTGTGGAAAGTGTTGCCGCTGCCTGGGCAGCCAAAGAGGCCTTTGCCAAGTGCCTGGGAACCGGCTTCCGTGGATTTGCCATGCGGGACGTGGAAGTGCTGCATGATGAAATGGATAAACCGTATCTTTCCCTTTCGGAAGACTTGCAGAAGAAGGTCGGAGGCTGGTCCATGGATGTCAGTCTGACCCATACGGATGACATGGCTATGGCCGTTGTGGTGGCCCTGGAGGAGGGATAACCTTGGATATTCTGACTGCTGCTGAAATCAGAGCTGTAGAAGAAAAAGAAGACCAGATTGGAACGCATTTTCTGGAACTGATGAGCCGTGCAGGAGCGGCTTGTGCAGACGTCATTATGGATCACTTTTCCAAGGACGTCGGCAGCATTGCCGTTGTCTGTGGAAAAGGAAAAAACGGCGGGGACGGTTTTGTCATTGCCCGGAAGCTGCACAATGCAGACTATGATGTCAGCATTGTTCTGGCATTTGGGGAACCAACCGCCGAAGATGCCGTTATTAATTATCAGAAGGCAGTGGATGCCGGTATTCCCGTCATCCCGTCCTATCCGGACCACGGCTTTGCCGATCAGCTGATTGCCAAAGCCGCCGTTGTGGTAGATGCCATGTTCGGCATCGGCTTCCACGGCGCCGCCAATGATGAGCAGGCCTACATTTTTGATCTGGTCAGCCGTTCTGCCGGCAGCGTGGTTGCCATTGACGTGCCGTCCGGCGTCAATACGGATACAGGGGAAGTAGAAGGGGCTGCGGTGGAAGCAGACCTGACCCTGACCCTGACCTGCCTTAAGCCGGCCCACGTCCTGTATCCTTCCTGTGGATACTGCGGAGAAACCATGGTACTGGACATTGGTATTCTGGAAGAATCCTTTGCCTGTGTCAGTCCAAAGCTGATGACCTACGCGGAAGAAGACATTCGTCATTTGCTCCCGCCACGGGCCAGAACGGCGCACAAAAATGACTTTGGCCATGTGCTCAGCATTTGCGGCAGCCGGCGTATGCCGGGGGCCGGGTGTCTTGCGGCCGGCGCAGCGCTACGCAGTGGCGCCGGGCTGTTGACCGCCGCTTTCCCGGAAAGTGCTTACGGCGCCTTTGGCGCACAGCTTCCCATGGAAGCCATGCGGCTTCCGCTTCCGGAAACGGCAGAGGGCCGGTTAAGCACCGCCGCCCTGCCGGACTTACGGGATGCACTGAAAAAAGCCACTGTCTTAATCCTTGGCTGCGGCCTTGGACAGGGGGAAGATATACAAAAACTGGTAGCCGCCATTCTGGCGGAAGCGGATTGTCCGGTAGTTCTGGATGCGGACGGCCTGAACGCCGTTGCCGGCCAGAAGGACCTCCTGAAATCCACAAAGGCAAAGCTGGTTCTGACACCCCATCCCGGTGAACTGTCCCGCCTGACCGGAAAAACGGTAGCCGAAATTCTGGCCAACCGGCAACAGGTGGCCACTGACTTTGCCAATGAATATAACGTAACGCTTTTACTGAAAGGGGCCGACACGCTGGTGGCCGCTCCACAGAAGAAAAAGCTGTATGTAAACGTAACCGGTAATCAGGGCCTTGCCAAGGGCGGCAGCGGGGACTGCCTGTCCGGTATCATTGCAGGCCTGCTTGCCCAGGGCTTAAGCCCGTTCAAGGCGGCCTCCATGGGAGCGTACCTCCACGGTGCCGCTGCCCAGTTTGCTGCGTCGGATGTGCCCCTCCGCAGCATGACTGCCACGGACCTGATTGCCATTCTTCCCAAGGTGTTTGCGTACTTTGAGTAACCCTTTATCAAATCCTGCAACAAGAAAACAGTCAGATGGATTCCATCTGGCTGTTTTTCTGTTTTAGAAAACTTGTATCAGCGGGGGCGGTTTGTTATAATACTGTATCGCTGATAGTATCACTGGTGGTATGCCATCTGGAAAAAGGAGCCGATTGTATGAAACAGCTTTTGGTTTTAGAAGGATTAGACGGATCCGGAAAATCCACCCAGACCGCTTTGCTGCGGCAGGCTCTCTTGGACAATGACATCCCCGTAAAGCAGATTAAGCTGCCGGATTATGACAGTCCATCCAGCACCTTGGTACAAATGTACTTAAACGGTGCGTTCGGCTCAGATCCGAATGCAGTCGGCGCCTATGCCGCATCCGCTTTTTATGCAGTAGACCGGTATGCCAGTTTTCAGACCGTCTGGAAAGACGCCTATGAAAACGGCACGCTGATTCTGGCAGATCGCTACGCCACTTCCAACGCCTCGTATCAGATGACCAAGCTTCCGCAGGAAGAGTGGTCCGGGTACCTTGCCTGGCTGGAAGATTTTGAATACCGGAAAATGGGAATTCCGGAACCGGCTCTGGTTGTCTTTCTGGACATGCCGGTAGAAGTTTCCCAGAAATTAATGACCTCCCGTTATCAGGGAGATGAAAGCAAAAAAGACGTTCACGAAAAGGATGTTTCCTATTTACAGCATTGTCGGGACGCTGCCCTGTTTGCAGCGGAGCGGCAGGGCTGGGTCTGTATCTCCTGCGCGGAGAACGGACAGCCGAAATCCATTGAAGCCATTGCAGCAGAAGTCAGGGCAGTGGTACGGGAACGTCTGCACCTGGAGTTATCAGAATGAGTTTATTAGATCAACAGTTTTGGAAGGCCACACTGGCTGACCAGGACTGGATTCGGCAGGCCCTCCGTTTCTCCGGCAGGGACAGTGCGGAATTTACCTTTGGTAATATTTTTATGTGGTCCCCGTCTTATCACGTTTCCGTTGGTAAAGTGGACGGCATGTTAGTAATCCGCTCCCAGCACAGTTATACCATTCCGGCAGGGGACGGAGATGCAGGCCCAGTCTTACAAAAGATGCTGGATGAAGCAGAAGAACCCCTGCAACTGCATGGCCTGGACGAAGTCCAGAAAGAATGGCTGGAACAGACATTCCCCGGTGTCTTTACTATTCGGGACAACCGGAACAATGCCAACTATATTTATGAAGTAAAGGATCTGGCTGAACTTCCCGGAAAAAAATATCACGGGAAACGGAACCACTGCAGTTATTTTGAAAAGACCTATCAGTGGTCTTATGAAGCCGTAACCAAAGAAAACCTGGCAGAAGCCAAAGCCTTTGTAGACCAATGGATGCAGGACAGTCCTGAACGGACCGAAGAAGAGTGCATCGCCCTGGAGCTTGCCTTCCAGAATTTCTTTGAACTTGGTTTTACCGGCGGCATTTTGCGGGTAGATGGGAAAATGATTGCCTTTACGGCAGGAGAACCCATTAATGACCAGGTGTACTGCACGCATATTGAAAAGGCAGACAGCTCGTATCGTGGGGCTTACCCCATGATTAACCGGGAATTTGCACGCCATGCACTTTCCTCTTATAAATATGTAAACAGGGAAGAGGATATGGGCATTCCCGGCCTTAGAAAAGCCAAAGAGTCCTATCATCCGGTCAGTCTGTATGCTAGTTACCTGGCTGTGCAGAAAAGCAATATAGATTATCAGCCCAAACTGGCTGAAGAATCTGACCTGCAGGATTTACAGAATCTGTGGCAGGACGTTTTTGGGGATGAACCTAAGTTTATTCAGGATTTCTTCCGCTACTGCTGCGGGCCGAAAAACCGCTTCGTCATTAAGGATGACAAACGGGTCATTTCCATGGCGTACCTGATTCCCTGCACCTATCGTTCCAAAGGGCAGGACTATACAGCCGGTTATTTCTATGCAGCGGCAACCCATCCGGATCATCGCGGACGGGGGTATATGGCTTCCCTGATTCAATATGTTAAGCAGGTGGCTGCAGATCGTGGCATAGACCTGATTTTCCTTGTGCCTGCAGAGCCGGGACTTTTTACATACTATGAAAATCTTGGGTTCCAGCCGGCACTGTATCACAAGACCTTACAGTTTACGGCGCAGGAGTTGCAGGAAGCCTTGCCGGCAGAAATAACTTTTGCAACAGATGTTACAGCAGAAGCTGCCATGCCGGACCGGTTACAGCAACGGGAACAGGCATTGCAAGGGACAGATCACCTTTCCTATACCAAAGAGCAATTACAATACTTTTTCTATACCCAGCTGGTTTCCGGCGGACACGTTGCCGTTGCCGAAGACGGATATGCCTTTTATGAAAAGAAGGATACAACCGTAGTGGTAACTGAATGGATTTCCACGAAACCAGACAGTAAACTGCCGGTCACCCTTCTGGAAGAATCGGCAGATACGTATCAGCTCCGACTGCCGGTTTCCGCAACGGTATTCCCAGGCAAAGAAACGTCACCGGAAGCAGACGGCATGGCCTGCGCCATAACAGAACAGGGTGCACAGGCACTGGAAGAAAAAGACTACCCTTATATTGGATTCCCACTATCCTAAGCAGGAGAAAACAGGAGGTAACCTATGCTTTATTTGTTTTTAGCCCCGGGCTTTGAAGAAACGGAAGCAATGGCCCCACTGGATGTTTTGCGCAGAGCCGGCGTTAGTGTACAAACCGTCGGTGTTGGCGGAAATGCCATTCCGGGTGCCCACGGAGTCACGTTCCTGACGGATCTGACAACAGAAGAAGTAGCATTAACAGATGCCCTGGATGGTATGATTCTGCCGGGAGGAATGCCCGGAACCAAAAATCTGGAGGCAGATCCAACCGTACAGAAAACCATTGATTTCTGTTATCAGAATCAAAAACTGCTTTGTGCCATTTGTGCTGCTCCGTCCATTTTCGGACATAAGCACCTGTTAGCCGGAAAGATGGCTACTTGTTTCCCCGGCTTTGAAACCGAACTGCTGGATGCTGTTTTGCAATCCACCGGAGTGGTAACAGATGGGGAAATCATTACTGCAAATGGTGCCGGTACGGCTCTGCTTTTCGGAGAAGCCATTGCAGCAAAATTTGTAGGAGAAGAAAACGCCAGACAAATTTTGAAGACCATGCAGTATCCGTTTGGATAAAACCACGGAAGATACTGCCACGGAAGTAGAAGAAATTTAACCGGAGAGAGTTTCACATGATGTCTAATTCCAACAAGCCGAGCGCTTTCAAAGCAAAACCGACGCAACAGCAAACGCCTGCAGAGTATCAGAGCTCTGAACGGGTAGCTGCACGTCGCCCGGTGGAAGGAACTACCGCACAGCGTCAGGCGCAACAACGGGTTGCTGCACAGCGTCAAGCGCAGCAACAGGCTGCCGCACAGCGTCAGGCGCAGCAACAGGCTGCCGCACAGCGTCAGGCGCAACAACGGGCTGCCGCGCAGCGTCAGGCGCAACAACGGGCTGCCGCGCAGCGTAGACCGCAACAGCAGGTCTCTGCGCAGCATCAGGTGCAGCAGGCGGCTGCACAGCAAAGAGCATATCAGCAGACTACTGCAGCACGTGCAAGTGCAACGCAAAAACCGGTAACACAGAATAGAATCAGAACACAACAGCCAAGTGCAACTGCACAGCGCCCGTTGCAGCAACCAGCTGCAACGCAACGCCAGGTGCAACAGCAGGCGGCTGCAACGCAACACAGAATACAACCGCAAGCTGCCGCAACCGCGCAGCGCAGAGCCCCGGCGCAAGCCGCCGCACAGCGCCCAGCCCAGCAGTCTGCCACCGCGCAGCGCAGAGCCCCGGCACAAGCCACAGCTCAGCGCCCAGCCCAGCAAGCTGCTGCAACCGCACAACGCAGAGCCCCAGCGCAAGCCACAGCTCAGCGCCCGGCCCAGCAAGCTGCTGCAACCG
>CAVFBE010000034.1:0-5146 GCA_963620745.1 Muribaculaceae bacterium
GGCCTGTTCAATGGCCTGGTGTTCATAAACGCGGAAGAAGGTTTCACCGTCTTCTGCAAAAATCTGCGGAACAGGCTTGCCGGCTAATTGCTCGGCCAGCTCGTCTGTGTCAATGACATCGCGTCCGGTCAGTTCCCCAATGGCTTTGGCAACACTGGTTTTTCCGGTGCCCGGCATACCGCAGAGCACAATGTTCTGGGCGCGGTGCGTCAGCGTGGAGAGCACATCTTTGAATACTTTTTCTTTTACCTTAGTGTCAAAGAACAGCTCATGCGTGGCAACGGCCTGCGCCACCAGCATGCTCATGCCGCCAACCGCGGGAATGCCGCGGGCTTCGGCCTGCAGCATGATATCCGTGCGCAGGGGATTGTAAATTAAATCCAACACGCCGGACAACTGCGGAAACAGGTCAAGATCCACCGGAGATACCGTAACATCAGGATACATACCCACCGGCGTAGTGTTGATGATTACATCCGCATCGGCGTGCTTTCCTAAGTTGTCATAGTTGTTTTCCCCGCTACGGGAAATAACAACCACTTCCTTCGGGCCAAGGTCCTTCAGGGCAACCAGTACTGACGCTGCCGCGCCACCGGAGCCTAGGACCAGGACCTTCTTGCCCTGAACGGAAATAGAGCTGCCGTTCAGCATATACAGGAACCCGGCTTTGTCCGTGTTGTAGGCAATGAACTTCCCGTCTTTCTTTAAAATAACGTTGGCAGCTCCAATTTCCCGGACTTCGGGGGACAGAACGTCACAATATTTTAAAACATCCTTCTTATAGGGAATGGTGACGTTCACGCCGCCGAAGTCTTCCCGGGCAAAGAAGGCAGACAGGTCCTGCGGCTCCAACTCATATAAGGCATATGCGTCATTGCCGAGCAGGTGGTGGATATCCGCAGAGTAACTGTGGACTAACGTGCGGCCTAACAGGCCATAAAGTTTTTGCATGGTTGAATAAATCCTTTATTGTCCTGCTGTCTTTATTGTACTTCCGTGTAATTTCCTAAGTACTTAAAGGTAATGCAGGTGGTCTTCAGATAATTAATGGCTTCTTTAATGCCTTTTTCCCGTACGGAAGCAACTACGTCTACATAAAAGAGTAGTGCTTCATCATTGCCGGGAACCGGAACGGATTCCAGCTTGATGATGTTAATGCCGTGGGCGGCCAGAACGGAAAGACTGTCATACAAAGAACCCGGGCGGTGTTCCTGCTTCAGAATCAGACTGATGCGGTCTGCGCCGGCATAAACAGCCGGTTCTTTCTGAATGCAGAAGAAGCGAGTGTAGTTGACTTCCGTATCCATAATGTCGTCATTCAGGCAAATCAGGTTGTGCAGCTTTCCGGCGGAGTGGGAGGCAATGCAGGCCTTATTCTTTTCCTTGGAACCGGCTACAATTTCTGCTGCGTCCGTGGTGTTGGAAACCTGGTGAACGGTAATGCCGTCCCAGAACTGTACAAAGTTTTCGCACTGGGCATAGGCCTGTTCCTGGGAGTACAGATCCGTAATGTCTTCCATCTTGGTCCCCGGATTGGCCAGCAGTTCATGGTTAACCTTCAGATTAATGCTGCGTACAACATTGACATCATACTTCCGGAGCAGATCATAAACGATTTTAACGGAACCGTTAGAGGAGGTTTCTACCGGAATAATGCCAAAGTCACAGTGGCCTTGTACTACAGCTTGGAAAACCGATTCATAACTGGAAAGGAACAAACGGTCTCCGTGCGGAATCAGCTTGGTGGCTGCTGCATCGGCATGGGAGCCATAACCGCCGCAGATGGCAACCATTCCCTTTTTAGGGAAGGTTACTTCTGCCGGCAGACAGGAGTTCTGAATTTTCTTTTCCAGTGGAGTTAATTCATGAATTAACTGCGTCTGATAGGCCTTGCTGAGTTCCAGTGCATTGGCAAAAAAACGATGGGCAAAAAATTCCATGCCCGGTGCTTCTTTCTCCGCTGTGTTCAGGATTTCAATTTCCCGTTTCCGATCCCACACAGGAAGATGCTGCTCTTCTTTTGCTGCTGCCAGCGAGGCAGTGGCTGACATGCGCTGTAAAAACAGGTCTAACAGCTGCTTGTCAATGCCGTCAATTTGATCACGGATGCTTTCTACTTTCATAAGGCACCTTCTTCCATAAGAATATCCAATATAACCAGTGCAGTGGCAGCTTCAATAACAGGCACACCGCGAATGGCAACACAAGGGTCGTGACGCCCCTTAATTTCAATAATGGTTTCTTCCATGGTTTCCAGGTCTACCGTTTGCTGCGGCAGGGAGATGGAAGGAGTTGGCTTAAAGGCCACACGGAAATTGACCGGCATACCGTCGGTCATGCCGCCGAGAACGCCGCCAACGTGGTTGGTCTTGGTCAGCACAGTTCCGTTGTCTACATAAAAGGTATCGTTGTAATCAGAACCGTAATAGGTGGATCCTAAAAAGCCCTCACCAAATTCTACACCCTTTACGGCCGGAATGCCAAACAAGACTGCAGAAAGCTGGCTTTCAATGCCGCCGAATCTGGGGGTGCCCAGTCCGGCAGGTAATCCAATGACAGAGCATTCTACGGTGCCTCCGATGGAGTCGCCGTCTTTTACGGCAAACTTCAGTTCTTTTTCCATGCGCTTTCCGCAACGGTCGGAAAGGACAGGAAAGTCTTTTTCGGCAAGCTGGTCAAACAGTTCTTTGGTGGGGTGCAACGGGAACCAGGAGTCCTGCTCTTCTCCTACGGAGGACAGGTGGGCACCAACATAAATTCCTCTGCGAGCTAAAATCTGCTTTGCAATACCACCCGCAATACAAAGTGGGGCGGTCAGACGGCCGCTGAAATGACCGCCGCCGCGCAGATCGGTGTCCTTGCCGTATTTGACAACGGCAGTGTAATCTGCGTGGCTGGGACGCGGTTTCAAATGCAGGGCGTCATAGTCTCCGGAATGCTGGTTGCTGTTTTCAATAATGGCACGGAACAGCGTCCCGTCGGTCTTTCCGTCCGTCAGACCGGACTCTATTTTCGGAAGATCCTCTTCCTTACGAGGAGTGGTATACGGTGTTTTGCCCGGCTTCCGCCGGTCCATAAATGCTTTCAGCTGATTCAGGTCAACCGCTTCTCCGCTGGGAAACGCGTTGACTTCACAGCCGATATACGGGCCGTGGCTTTCTCCGAAAATGCTGACATGTAATTGTTGTCCGAACTCAGATTTCACTGACGTTTCCTCCTAAGCCTTTCAAATGGATAAAGAAATCCGGATAGGACTTCTTAACGGCTTCCCAGTCGTGGATAACCACGCCGCCCGGTGGGCCGAACAGGCTGGCAGCAATGGCCGCCGCCATGACAATTCTGTGGTCGTGGAAGGCGTCTGCCTGTCCATTCGGAATGCCCTGTAACAGGGCTTCCGTGGCCTGCAGACGGTCACTTTCCTTTAACCGCAGACGTTCTGTATGCAAAAAGCGGATTTCTTTTCCGGTGCCGGCGGCCAGCACGGCCAGGGCAGGGTAAAGATCCGGGATATTTTTCAAATCAATTTCTGTCAGGTCGTCCCACCGGGCAACCAAGCGGGCAATGACGCGGTCCCCTTGCACGGAGTCCGGATTCATGCCCTGTAAGGTAATGTCTGCACCTAGCTTTTCGGCAATCAGCCAGTAGGCGGCGTTGGACCAGTCAGCATCCACCGGACAGGTGCCCGGGGACCGGTATCTTTGCCCGCCCGGAATGTGCCAGCCATTAGCCGTTTTGTTTACGGTAATGCCAAAACAGGATAAGCGGTGCAGGGTCATTTCCAGATAGGAAGACGATTGTAGTTCCGAAGTTAAGATCAGATTGCTGTCACCTTCCAACAGGGGTAAGGCAAACAGTAATCCGGTTAAGTACTGTGAGCTGACATTGCCCGGCAGAAGGTAATCACCGGCTGTCAGGCGTCCGCGCAAAGTTAATGGAAGACAGGCATCCTCCGTTTCCTGTTGTACCTGCACTCCGTTTGCCTGCATGGCGTTTAGCAGGTCGGAGAGCGGCCGCTTCGGAAGCTTTCCGCTTCCGGTGAACCGGCTGTGCTCCGCTCTGGCAGCTGCCACTGGTAGAAAGAAGCGCAGGGTTGAACCGCTTTCCCTGCAATCAAAGGAAAGCGGTTCCTCCGGCACCGGGCCCGGGACCACAGTAATGGCATCCCCGGTATATTCAGTTTTGGCACCCAGCGCCTGTACGCAGGAAAGGGTAGCCAGAATGTCATCACACAGGCTGGCCTTTCCTGCAAATTGTAATGTAGTGGGCTGGTCTGCCAAGGCTGCGCAGACCAGCAGGCGGTGTAAATCACTTTTGGACGGGATGCCATACACGGTACCGTGCAGGGTGCCCGGCCGGACAATTATTTCTGACATGGTGTCACCGCTTTCAGTGGGGTAAGTCCTAAGGTAATAATGCCTTCCAGTTCGGAAACCGGCACTTCTTTAATAATGCAGTCCCCAACGCGGCGTGGAATAATCAGACGGATGGTGGAACCGTTGCGCTTCTTATCCACAAGGCAGGCGGCTGCCAGTTCTTTGGCAGAGAAGGAGGTAGTGGTGGCCAGATTGTTTTTCTTTAAAATAGTATCCAGCTTTTGTGATGTACCGGGTTCGGTAATGCCCATATGCTCTCCGGCACGGGTAATAATGGAAAGTCCGGTGGCAACGGCATGTCCGTGGGAAATGGCAAATCCGGAGCAGTGCTCAATGGCATGTCCAACTGTGTGTCCAAGATTCAGCTTCATCCGTTCGCCGGTATCAAATTCATCCTGTTCTACCACATCTGCTTTAATGGCAACACATTCTGCCACCATTTCACCAATGTATTGCACTCTTTCGTCCGGGGTCAATCCCAGTTTATGGAAGCCATTATCATTGTATAAAGCAGTATCAATTTTATTTAAAAGGGAGGGGCTCTTCAGCAACCCGTATTTTATGCCTTCGCCAAGGCCATCCTCCCGGAATTCGGTGGATAGTGTTTTGAAGGTGCGTAAATCGCAGATGACAGTCAGCGGTTGTTTGAACGCACCCACCAGGTTCTTTCCTGCTTTTAAATCCACGGCGGTCTTGCCCCCAACGGAAGAGTCAATGGCGGCCAGACCGGAGGTGGCAATCTGGACCAGCTCTATGCCACGGTTGTACGTGGC
>CAVFBE010000035.1:0-7998 GCA_963620745.1 Muribaculaceae bacterium
TTGCGTAGTTGGATTTTGGACTGAAAATGTTCAACTTGTTATTGCAATTAGCAATTTATTTTTTCTTTTGCGATGTACCGGTTTTCCCCTGCTTCAGCTTTCCACGGAAACAATGGTCTGTATCCCATTGCTCTTTCTGGTTTTGGAGAAGTCCAGGAGTACGGTGGAAAGTAAATTACGGAACATCCGGTTGTTTTTACATTTAATCAGTAAACGGTAACGGTACTTCCCGTTCAACTTGAACACCCGTTCTTCCATGGGACCCAGTGCAATCAGTTTTACCTCTGGAAAGGCCTCTGTTTTTTCTTTCAGCAATTGCAAGAAAAACGTAGCCGCACACTGTACTGCTTCTGCCTGTTTTCCCTGGAATCCAACGGAGACCAGGGTGCAGAACGGCGGATAAGCCATGGCTTTCCGGATGGCAATTTCCGTCTGGTAAAAGGCTTTGTAATCCTGCCTGGCAGCCAGACGAATAACTTCATTTTCCGGATTCAGGGTTTGGATAATGGCCTTACCGGCATATTGTCCGCGGCCTGCGCGCCCTACCACCTGGGTAATCAGGTCAAAGGTGCGCTCCAGGCTTTTGTAATCGTCATTATAAAGTTCTTTATCTGCATTTAAGACGCCAACTAAGGTAACCTTTTCAAAATCCAGGCCCTTGGCCACCATCTGCGTCCCTATCATAATATCATACTGCCCCTGCTGAAATGCGGCCCACTTTTCATCATAGGCATATTTCTGCATGGTGGTATCCGTGTCCATACGGAGCAGCGAAGCCGTTGGGAACAATTCCTGCAGTTCCTCTTCCACCTTTTGGGTGCCACTACCGGTATAGCGTACTTCTTCCTGCCCACAAGAGGAACAGTGCTTAGTAAAAGGAATGGAGTATCCGCAATAGTGACACATCAGGCGCCGGTTAACACGGTGATATGTCAGGGAAATACTGCAATTGGGACAGGTTGCTACCGCACCGCAGGAAGTGCATTCTGCAAACGTCTGGTATCCCCGGCGATTCAGCAATAAAATGCTTTGCCGGCCCTCTTTCAGATTTTCAGCCAGCGCCGTATAAAGTACCTTGCTGATCTGACTGGTATTTCCGTTTCGGCGTTCTTTGCAAAGGTCTACTACAGTAACCTCCGGCAGTTTTGCAGTGCCGTAGCGGTTCTTTAATTCATAGTAATCATACCGTCCGGAAAGAGCGGCGGTGTAGCTTTCAAAGCTGGGCGTGGCGGAAGCCAGTACCAGCAGTGCCTTGTCCTGGGCACAGCGGAACCTGGCCACGTCTCTGGCGTGATACCGTGGGCTCTGTTCGCTTTGATAGGTGTGTTCCTGCTCTTCGTCCATAATAATCAGGCCAAGTTCCGGGAACGGCGCAAACACTGCGGAACGGGTGCCGACTACAATCTGGGCCTGCCCCTGATTGACGCGTTTCCATTCGTCCAGACGTTCCCCCTGGGACAAGGCACTGTGGAACACTGCCACTTTGCTGCCGTACCGGGAATAAAACAGATGCAGCGTTTGCGGGGTCAGGGAAATTTCCGGCACCATGACCAGAATACCTTTCCCAGTCGGCAGCAGGGCATCTATCAGTTTCAAGTACACCTGCGTCTTGCCGCTTCCGGTTACGCCGTACAGCAACGCTGCCCCGCCGCCCTGCTGACTTTTTTGTAATAAGCCTTCAAACGCGGTCTGCTGTTCCTCTGTTAAAAGGATGGGTGCTGTATCGGTTATATCCTTTTCATAAGGCCGGCGATACACTTCCTTGTCATAGGTAACGGCAAGGCCCTTTTTGACCAGTGCTTTCGGCACAGCTTCTGTTACACCGGTAAAATAACAAAGCTCTTTTACGGAGCAGGCACCACAGCGTTGCAGTTCTTCTGCAACTGCTTTCTGCTTTGCCGTCAATTTTTCCGGATACTGTTCCAGACCTTCTTCAGTTTGATAGGCATCCGCCAAACGGATCATGCGGACTGCAGCATCTCCTACGCTACGAATGGCATCATAGTCCCGCAACAAATAGTTTGCTTTGTATAAGCGTTCCAATACATCCGAAGAAGAGTCCAGACCAAGATCGGCACAAATAGCCGTCTTCTTGACGTAGCCCTTCCGGTGACGCAAATACTCCAAAATCTGCATTTGGTCGGCTGTCAGTTCCGATTCCCCTTCCGGATCCGGAAACTGTTTCAGCGCGTAGGCTACCCTGGTCTTCAGATTGATGCCGGGCGGGAACATAACCCGGACGGCATCAAACAGCGTACAAAAGGTCCGCTCTTTTAAATAAGCGGCCAAAGAAAGCCGCTTTACGTCAAGCAGCGGTGCCTGATCCAGCACCGCTGCAATTTCTTTCATATAATCTTCCGCTTGTTCCGCACGGTGCAAAGACAGAACAATGCCCTGGCGCCAGGCGTTTCCGCGTCCGAAGGGAACCATGACACGACAGCCGACCTGCAAGGTGTCAGCAAACTTCGGCCCCACAACGTAGGTATAGAGTTTGTCTACAGAATAGGACAAATTCTGTACGGCAACGCCGGCAAGTACCGTTTCAGCCATAGGATCCCCCTGATTCCGTCAGACGAATTAAAGGTTCTTAATTTCGTCCGGCTCCACAATGGTATAGTCCTTATCCAGGAGCTTTTCCAGTGCCATGGAAACCGGCTTTTCAGTTAAAATTTCCTTTCTGCGGGCAGCATCGTCAGAAATTTCTCTGGCCAGTTTGGCAGTGGCGCTTACCAGAGAGTAACGGCTGATGCGTTCTCCGTGTTCGCCTTTCAAAAGCTCTGTTAATTCCGGGTTAAATCCGTATTTAGACATAATATAATCCCTCTTTACTAAATTCTTTATTCAAACAGGTAACTGTTGTTGACTGGTTCCCCGCGCAGCATGGCGCGGTTTCGGTTAACCACTTCCAGAACCCCTTCTACGGCGTCCTCCAGGCGGTTATTGACAATAATGTAATCATAGTCATAGGCGTGCGATATTTCATATCTGGCAATGGCAATCCGCTTTTCAATTTCTTCATCGGATTCCGTTCCCCGCCCTTTTAAACGGGCGCGCAATGCCTGCACAGACGGTGGCATTAAAAACATGGTGCGAACTTCCGGCATCTGCTCTTTAATTTTGCCGGCACCCTGTACTTCAATGTTCAGGATAACCGTTTTTCCCTCCGCAATCCATTTCAGGATTGGGGTTTTGGGAGTGCCGTAATAGTTTTCCCCATACTTGGCCCATTCCAGCATTTCGTCCTGCGCAATTTTCTGTTCAAACTCTTCTTTGGAAACAAAGAAGTAATTGACGCCATCCTGTTCTCCGGGACGCGGTTTCCGTGTGGTCATGGAAACGGAGCAGACAATCTGGTCATCCCGTTTCAGCAGGCAGTCAATTACCGTATCTTTTCCGGAACCACTGGGGCCGGAAAGAATCAGCAGGAACCCTTCACTCATCATTCTGCTGCCTCCTCTTCGTCTTCATTCATCCGATGGATTAAATTTTCCGGTTGAAGATACGAAAGGACCGCATGATCTGAGTCCATTAAAATAACGGTTTTGGTTTTTCGGCCATGGGAAGCGTCAATTAAGGTACCCCGTTCCTTGCAGTCCTGTACAATTCGCTTAATGGGCGCCGAATCCGGGCTGACCATAGCAATGACACGGTCTGCATTTACCGCATTGCCAAAGCCGATGTTAACTAACTTCAAAGAGAAAACCCCCACTTCAGAAAATGCTTACTCTATGTTCTGAATTTGCTCGCGAATTTTTTCTACTTTTCCCTTAATGTCTAAGACTCTGGCAGTAATTTCCAGATCCGAGGCTTTGGAACCGATGGTGTTGGCTTCCCGGTTAATTTCCTGTACCAGGAAGTCCATTTTACGGCCTACCGCCTCTTCTTCTTCCAGCATAGATTTCAGCTGGTCTATGTGGCTATGCAGCCGGACGGTTTCTTCATCTACAGCCACTTTATCTGCATGGATGGCAACTTCTGTTAACAGTCTTCCTTCGTCTACGGAAGCATCTGCCAAAAGTTCCTGCACCTTTGCTTTCAGTTTTTCATGGTATTCCTTTACGGTTTCCGGAGACCGTTCTTCCACAAAGCGAACGTCTTCCAGAATGGAATCTGCTTTTTCCAGGACATCTTCTTTCAGCTTCTGTCCTTCCCGTTCCCGCATGGCAAGAAAACGGTCAGTTGCTTCTTCCAGTACCGGAAGAACCAACGCCCAGACGGCTTCTTCATCTGCCTCTTCCTTCTGTACGGAAAGAACGTCATTGAATTTTGCTAAATTCAGGGCATTAATGGTATTGGGAACCGACAAGGACTCCGAAAGCTCTTCCAAAGCAGCAAGATAACCGGCAGCCAGTGTCTGATTGACCCGGACAGTAACGTTGGCATCCTGATACAGCTCTACGTAAAGGTTGCATTCCACTTTACCGCGGGAAATACGGTCCTGTAAGTAGGATTTTACCTTTTCTTCCAGGAAGGAGTACTGTCTTGGCAGACGCGTACTTAATTCAAAATACCGGTGGTTGACACTGCGCAGTTCTGCAGTAATACTGCACTCTTCCGTTGCGCACTGTGCCCGGCCAAATCCGGTCATACTTCTGATCATAAACTATATCTCCGTTTCAAGGGCATAAAATATCCTAAATATTATACTAGCTTTTATAGGTTCCTGCAACCGCCACGGGCAAAGCAAAAGCGCCTTTCAAAACGCCTTACCGGCGCGTCCGTTCCCGGGCAGAGTGCTTTGCTTCCAGCTTCAGGGACTTAACCTCCTGCGGTGTCAGATACCGCCATTTTCCCTGCTGCAGCATACCCAGTTTAACCGGGCCAATGGCAATCCGTTTTAACCGGGCAACTTCCAGTCCAAGGCTTTCGCACATCTTGCGGATTTGCCGGTTCCGGCCCTCAACCAAAGTTAATTCCATGACCACGCGATTCGGCTCTCGGCTGACAATATGCACCTCTGCCGGCAAGGTCTGGCGGCCGTCAATCATCATGCCGGTCATCAGCTGGTTTACCATGTCCTCCGTTACGTCAGGACGAACGGTGACCCGGTAAACCTTCGGCACATGCTTAGACGGATGCATCATCTGATTGGCAAAGTCCCCGTCATTGGTCATCAGCAGCATGCCTTCGGATTCCCGGTCCAGACGGCCGACCGGGTAGATCCTTGCCGGCACATCTTTTACCAGTTCCGCCACACACTTGCGGTTTTGCTCGTCGGACATGGTGGTAACAAAGCCGCGGGGCTTGTGCAGCATAACGTAATACAACTCAGATTCCTTTTGAATTGGTTTGCCGTGCACTGTTACCTTGTCGTGTTTGGGATCAATTTTGTCCCCGATGTGGGCAACCTGCCCGTTTACCTTGACTTTGCCGGCGCTGATTAATTCTTCGCTTTTGCGGCGGGATGCCACACCGGACTCAGCCATATATTTTTGTAATCTGACTAGTTCTGCTGCCATAGTAATACTCCATTAGAACGACAATGCAACCATCCGGCCGGAAGCCGGATGGCTGCAATAAAATACTTCTTACTTTTTGACAAACTCGGTTACTTTGTCAAACATACCGGGAACCAGATCCATTGCTTTGGATCCGGAAGAATCCGGCTGACCAATCTGCTTTACCGTAACAGTCCCATCCTGCACAATCAGGAAGGCAACCGGCTCCATGGTGAAGCCTCCACTGGCGCTTTCCTCATCAGCCTTGTGGGAACTGCTTTTTGCTCCCCCGGACGTAAACCCGTAGGTTACTTTGGAAACCGGAATGACGGTCATGCCGAGACCGGTATCCAGGGGTTCCCCCATCACAATATTTACGTTGATTGCCTGCTTAATTTTTTCAAAGCTGGATGCCAGCAGATCTGCGGGGTTTTGACTTGCCATGGTTTGTCATTCCTGTCTGTTAATCCATTTCAGCGTACTGCTGATTTAACTTGGCTTCTGTCTTCTTTTCCAGAAGCTCTTTATTCTTCTGAATCTGCTTGCTGGTCTTGGAAACAAACGGAATTGCCTTGCTTCCTACCTTAACGGCAAGCGGCACCAGAGGAGATACCACATAAAGCGGACGAAGGCCAACCTTTACGTGTACTTCTGCATTGTCTTTTTCGTCCAGGAACTCCGGATGAATGTCAATGGAAGACTTCTTAACGTTAGCTGTGCTGACGAATTTTTCCAGCGCCGGTACAGCTACGGAATCAACCGCACCATAGGCCAAAGCGGTAACTGCGGTGTTGGGTCCGTGAACCCCCAGTGTAACGTCTACATTTTGGAATACAATCCGCTTGCCCACTTTGCCCAGTGCACCCTTGCTTTCGGTTCCGGCAAATTTAATTAAAGCCAGAGCGGAAGCAAAGTCAAAGCCGTTTACAAAGCTCATGACGGTGTTGTAACCCTTTTCAAAGTCCAAAGCATGGAAGGAATCCCGAATGCTTTGCAGCTTCTGGAAGCGAGATTTATCCACAACATCCGGCAACGGAGTTCCGGCCTGTTCAGCAGCTTCTGCCGCAGCCAGATCCGCCTGCGTCTTTTCCATTTCTGCGTTGATTCTTGCTTCTTCCTCTTCAATGCGGTTGGCTTCCAGAAGCAGGTCTTCCTGTTCCAGGATTTCCCGTTCCACAGCCTTTTTGTCAACCTTGGTTTCCACGGATTCCTTGGTCTTATTAACGGCCTTTCGAACATGAGGTTCCATTCTGTACTTTCTCTTGTTCTTCTTTTTCTGGCTCTTGGCCTTGGCAGCAGCAATTTCTTCTTCCGTCTTTTTCTTCTTCGGAAGCAGTTTGATACCGATAAAGCCATACTTTACCTTCAGCTTTGCTTCTTCTCCATCGTAATCAAAGTGCAGCTGTACTTTGACCAACAAAGCACAAAGGATTCCCAGAATAGCCAGCAGAGTCAGTGCCAGGCAAATGACAAAAATCCACATGATGATCTTCAGGATGATCAAAAAACAACACCTCCCATTTCATTAGATTCGTTCTCAGCGTCATTGGCAGGAGCGGATTCTTCGCTTTCTGCCGGTTCTTCCGATTGCGGAAGTGGTGGCAGTTCTTCCAGTGACGATATGCAAAAGCACCGCAGGAAAGCGGGCGTTGTGCCATAAACAATAGGTTTGCCGGGAAGATCCAGTCTTCCCCGTTCTTCAATCAGGCCCTTTTGGCAAAGGGTACTGATGACGCCGGAGCAATCCACGCCCCGGACCTGTTCTACAAAGGCTTTGGTAACCGGCTGATTGTAGGCCACCACTGCAAGCACTTCAAAAGAGGCCTGGGATAATGGCGTATTCCGCCGGGATTCTAAAACAGAGCGGACCTCTTCGGCATATACCACTCTGGTGCAAAGCTGGTACCGGTCACCAAGCTGTTTTAAACAGACGCCGCTACCGCGGTCATCCAGCGCTTGTGCCAGGCGATTCAGTATCTTCTGTGCATCCGGAATACTCAGTTCCAAAGCGTCTGCCAGACGAGAGATAGGAAGTGGCTCGCCGGAGGCAAATAAAACAGCCTCCGCTGCGGCCTGCAGACGTTCTTCCTGCATTGGGTCAGCTCCTCTTCAGGGTAATTTCAAGGTCTTCTCCTGTGCCTTCTGTTTTGACTTTCTTGTCTTTGATCAGTTCCAGAATGGCAAGGAAGGTGGCCACCATGTCGGAACGGGATTCCGACTGGGCAATCAGCTGACGGAAGCTCTGCCGCCGTCGTGTGCCGAACTGGGCCATAATTTTAGAGATTTTGGAAGAGACCGAAACAACGGTCTTTTTTACAATAAAGGTGAAGGATTCCACCGGTGGCGGCAACTTGCGCCGTCCTTTGCCCAGCGCCAGGCGGTAAGCCCGGTACAGTTCTTCCGGCTCATGGAGCAGGTCATAGGAAGAATCTGTTTCTATGGTATCCGGTTCTTTGGTGTAAAGATCAAATCCGGTGGCAGCCTGTTTCAGCTTTTCGGCCATAATCTGACAGTCCCGGTATTCCAGCAGTTCCCCGGTCAGTTCCTGCTTTAGCTGTTC
>CAVFBE010000036.1:0-36180 GCA_963620745.1 Muribaculaceae bacterium
CCTCATAAATATCAGGTTTGCTTGGTGCTGTGGTATCTGCTGTTGCAAGCAGAATGTTTTCTATGGTTTTGGAAACAGTGGCCGTGTTTCCGGCGGAATCCACTGCCGTTACGGAAACCACACCATTTTGGTCATAGGTTTTGGTAAGGTCTTTGCTTTGTCCACCGGCAGCTTCTTCTCCGTTTACAGAGATACTCTGCAAACTGGCGTTATCCGTTACAGAAATTGTAGCGGTTACAGTTCCATACGTATCCTCTTCCGGATCCAGAGAGATATCTATTTCCGGCGCCTGTTTATCTATCTTATCAATTGTTACGGTTTTGGCGGAAGAAATATTGCCGGCATAATCTTTGGCTTTTATGTTCACCGTTTGATTAGAAGAAAACGTTTTTTGATTACTGGTCTGCCAGGTTGATCCATTATCAAAGCTATAATATTGCACACCGTACACATTATCCGTTGCCGTAACTTTCAGGGTTACACTGCCGGAGGTATAGGCGGTTGCATTTCCTTCTACCTTTGAAATGGTTGGCGCAGTTGTGTCGTTCGTGTAACTAATAACGGCATAGGGTCTGTAAGAAGACGTGCTGTGCTCCTTTGTGGCAAACGCCCGCCACAAATAATTGTTAGTGGAATTGGTATCTGTAGAGGCAAACAAAACGCCCTTATTGGCCTTTCCGGATGTCCATGCTTTTACTGCATAAGAGATATCCATTGCGTACCAGTATTTGCTACCACTGACATCTGTAGACTTGGAGTTGATGACTCTTGTCGGCATGGAAACAGACGAAGAACTACCCGGCAAGGTAAACGTTCTGGTATAAGACGGTTTGCTATTCCAGGTACTGCTTTCACTCCAGGAACTGGTAATCAGGTACGGATAACAAACAATGTTGGACGTACTTCCGGTTGTTTCCCGGACATACAACTTTGCAGAATTGATATTGGCATAAGATTTCAATCCGTCCGGAAGCAAAAAATAGAACATGGCCCATCCGTATCCATAGGACGGAGACCGGCCAAAGTTGGCGGTAGCATTGGCACCACTTGCAATTGTGGGTTTTCCGGAATACAAGGCGGTATCAAATCGCATGGAAAGATTGGACGAAGTCGGATCAATAATAACCGGATACTCCGTTGTTTCTGCAGAAAGATAGTCTTCCGGAACTGTAATGGTTAACGTATAAGTTGTTGCACCAGCCGTATTTTGGGTCTGCTGTTCTTCCAGTGTGTAGGTGCAATCTGTGTAATGTTCACTGGTGGAATCAAAGCCACCACTGGAGTCATACGCAAAAGGCGCAGAAAGCGTGTCCATCATCTGTTAATGTTTCCAGTTCCCCGGCTTTGGCTTTTTTATCTGCCTTTGGGCTAATGTAAATTTTGTTGCTGTCATTAGGCTGTAAAAGGATGCCCTTCGATGCCGTCTTGGAAAAGTAAATCTTATAATCATTGGTGCCGTTTTCAAAAGCGTATCCTGCTCTTCTAAGAGAACGGTCTGATATAGCATAAATACCCGTATCCTTAAATACCAGTTTTCCGTTTTCATCCAGGTAACTGATGGGTTCTGAAAAGACATAGGAGACGTTTTCCCCATCCTCTTTTTCTACCGTCAGTGTTTCTAAGGAAATATCTTCTGTTGTGGCTGTTCCTGTAGAGGCTTCTTCTCCAGTTGAACCGTTCTCTTCAAAATCAGATGCTGCATTAATGGCGTAAGAATCAGATGTCTTACTGCCGGAAGTGTTCGTTCCGTCTGCATTCTCTTTATTGACCTGATCATATTCCAAAATAGAAACAGCGTTATCGGTATCTACAATCTGCTTGAGATATCCCGATAACGCTTGTTCAAAATAGGCTTTGCGGCGCTCTGATTCCGTGTAATCTGCTGCCCATACAGAAAAAGGGAGCACCTGGCAACAGAGCAGGATGGCAAGAAAAACGGCTAGTGTTTTAAGCCATAGTGGAAATGCGGACTTAGACATCGTTTTCATATGAATTCCCCTTTCTAAATTACACGGCATGTCTTTTTCTACATGCTGCATAATTTTTTTAGAAAAATCAATATGTTTTTATGAATTTAGACGTTTTATAGAAATTGTCCAAGTCTTGCGCATTTCTCCCTTTTTACTTCTTTGTTACAAAAAGTTTACCTTTACAGGTGCAAAATATAGTACAATAGGGGTGACATTAAAAACGTCGGCTACCACGACTATAGCCGACCTGTAAAGGAGAAAAGTATTTATGGCTATTGTAAAAGAGGAAAGAAGCTTTCCGTCTACTTCCAAAGCAGACATTACGGTACGCTACGTTGTTTGGAAAGATGACAGCGTAAAGAAACCGGTTGGTGTTATTCAGCTGACCCACGGCTGGGGCGAACACATTGACCGTTATGACGAAATGGCCGAAATGTTTGCAAAGGCCGGGTATGTTGTTTGCGGACAGGACCACATTGGACACGGCAAAACCTCCGGCGTACAGGCAACCCAGATCTTCCCGAAGGACGTTAAGAAAGCCATGATGGAAGACATGCACAAGCTGTATAAAATCATGCATGACGAATATCCGAAGCTGCCGTACTTCCTGTATGGTCACAGCATGGGCTCCATGCTTGGCAGACTGTATCTGAAGAAATACAGCAAGGAATTAACCGCCTGCGTTCTTTGCGGCACTGTTCCAATGCCTGTTATTGCAGACTTCATTGCTCCCTTCGGCGATTTAATTGCTGACATTTTAGGACCGTCCTTCAAAAAGGCAGTTGCCAAAGCCAAGAGCAAACATCCGGATATGACAGATGAAATCAGCACAGTCGCACCAACCAAGCTGGATATGATTGTCAACAGCTGGCTGTCCTATGACAAGGACAACATTGTTTCCTATGTACAGAATCCGTATGAAGGTGCCAAAATTAACTTCAGCCTGCTGTATCTGCTGGGCATGATGATGCGTGTAACCCCAATCAGATGGGCACACAAGGTAGATAAGAAACTGCCTATCCTGGTTATTTCCGGCGAAGATGACCTTGCCGGTCTGTACACCCTCGGACCAAAGCAGGTATTCCGTCTGCTGTCCAAAGCCAACCGCAACGTAACCATGAAGCTGTATCCGCATGCCAAACATGAAATTCACAACGAAGCAGACTCCGGCCTGAAGAACGAAGTCTTTGCAGACCTGCTGGAATTCTTTGAAAGCAACAATCCAAAAACTGGCGCAGCAAAATAAACTGATTTAACGTAAAAAGCCGCTTTACACGTGTTGTGTAAAGCGGCTTTGTTGTTTAAGAGCTTTTTAAAGGGTGACGCGTTGACGGAGGTAATCTGCTACCTCGCCCATGGGGATGCGGACCTGTTCCATGGTGTCTCTGTCACGGATGGTGACGCAGTGGTCCGGTTCAATGCCCTTTTCCGGGTCCCCGACGGTGTCAAAGTCAATGGTGATGCAGTACGGGGTGCCGATTTCGTCCTGGCGGCGATACCGTTTGCCAATGGAACCGGTTACGTCATAGTCCAGTACAAACTGCTTGGACAACTCTTCATAAAAAGCGGTGGCCTGTTCGTCCAGCTTCTTGGAGAGCGGAAGAACGGCTGCTTTATAAGGAGCAATGGCCGGGTGGAAACGCATAACGGTGCGGACGTCGTCATTGCCTTTCTTGTCCTGGCCGACCACTTCTTCGTCATAGGCTTCTACCAGAAGGGTTAAGAACAAACGCTCTACACCAAGAGACGGTTCAATAACGTATGGGATATAACGTTCGTTGGTTTCCGGGTCAAAGTAATCCAAGGTCTGGCCGGAAACATTGCTGTGCTGTGTCAGGTCATAGTCAGTGCGGTCGGCAACGCCCCAAAGTTCACCCCAGCCGAATGGGAACAGATATTCAAAGTCTGTGGTGGCTTTGGAGTAGAAGCAAAGCTCTTCCGGATCATGGTCCCGCAGGCGCAGGTTTTCCGGTTTAATGTTCAGGCTGTAGAGCCAGTCACGGCAGAAAGCACGCCAGTATTCAAACCATTCCAGGTCCGTGCCCGGTTTGCAGAAGAATTCCAGTTCCATCTGTTCAAATTCCCGTACGCGGAAGATGAAGTTACCCGGGGTAATTTCGTTCCGGAAGGATTTCCCAATCTGTGCTACGCCAAACGGAACCTTTCTTCTGGTGGTTCTTTGGATGTTTTCAAAGTTAACAAAGATACCCTGGGCGGTTTCCGGACGCAGATACAGTTCGGCCTTGCTGTCTTCGGTAACACCCTGGAAGGTCTTGAACATCAGATTGAACTTGCGAATGTCCGTAAAGTCATGGGCACCACAGTCCGGACAGGCAATGTTATGTTCTTTAATGTAATCCATCAGCTGCTGGTCATCCCAACCGGCAGGATTGTCATCCAGGCCGTTGGCAAAGACATAGTCTTCAATCAGTTTGTCGGCTCTGTGCCGTGTGTGGCACTGTTTGCAGTCCATCAGCGGATCCGAGAACCCACCCAGATGGCCGGAAGCAACCCAGGTCTGCGGATTCATCAGAATGGCGCTGTCTAAGCCTACATTATATTTGTTTTCCTGGATAAATTTCTTTCTCCAGGCATCTTTAATGTTCTGTTTCATTTCCACACCTAAAGGGCCATAGTCCCAGGTGTTGGCCAGTCCGCCGTAAATTTCGGAACCGGCGTAAACAAAGCCCCTGTTCTTACAGAGGGCTACAATTTTGTCCATGGTTTTTAAGGAATTGTCCATTGTCTTCTCTCCCCCGTTTTTACGCTGAAAAAAGTTTAATATACCACCCTGAAAAAGTCAATTGTACAGGGCTTTCCTTTTG
Source organism: Muribaculaceae bacterium (assembly GCA_963620745.1). Taxonomy (GTDB): domain Bacteria; phylum Bacillota; class Clostridia; order Oscillospirales; family Acutalibacteraceae; genus RUG420. Next base: position 4,796 of record CAVFBE010000036.1, read on the forward strand.
TCACGGATTGCTTATAATATCTATGATATTAAGAGATTGGAAAGGAGCCGCGCGTATGGGACAGACCATTGCAGCAATTGCCACACCGAATGCGGCAGGCGGAATTGGAATTATCCGTATTTCTGGCGAGTCAGCCATATCCATTGCAGAAGCTGTATTTCATTCTGCTAATGGCACTTTGTTGCGGGATCTTCCGGGGTATTCCTGCGTGTTTGGCTCCGTTGTTTCTGCGGAGGGCCCGGTAGATCAGGCAATTGCGCTTCTGTTCCGTGCGCCACGCAGTTATACCGGGGAAGATGTAGTGGAACTGCAGTGCCATGGCGGCCTGTTCCTGATGCAGGAAATCCTGCGTTTGGTGCTGGACGCCGGGGCGGCTTCCGCCGAGCCGGGCGAATTCACCAAACGCGCTTTTTTAAATGGAAAGCTGGACCTTTCTGAAGCAGAATCCGTTATGAGTCTGATTTCCGCACATGGGGAACAGGCCGCCAACGCAGCGTACCACGCATTGCAGGGCTCTTTATCCAAAGAAATCCGCTCCATTGCGCAGGTGTTTATTGCGGCTTCGGCCCATATGGCCGCATGGGCAGATTATCCGGATGAAATTTATGAAGAAGAATTAGATTATTCTTTGCTGCTTTCCCAGTTCCGGGAAGCGGAACAAAAACTACAGGCGCTGATGCAGCGCTTTGATGCGGGACAAATTATCAGTGAAGGAATAGATACGGCCATTGTGGGGAAGCCGAATGTCGGAAAATCCACTTTAATGAACCGCTTGCTTGGTAGGAACCGGTCTATTGTTACCTCTATTGCCGGAACCACCAGGGATATTATTGAAGAAACGGCGCGGATTGGAAATGTCGTCCTCCGCTTATCTGATACTGCCGGCTTACATGACTCCGAAGATACGGTAGAAGCCATTGGCATTCAGATGGCGCGGGAGCGGCTACAGCATTCCGACCTGGTGCTGGCCGTCTTTGACGGCTCCGCAGTCCTGTCGGATGCGGACCACCGCCTGCTGGAGGAGTTGCGCCGGCAAAAGGCGGACGGAAATAAGAAATCCGTCGGCATCATTAATAAGTCGGATCTTGGCAATGTGGTTTCGGAAGACAGCGTTGCGCCTTATGTTTCCGCTGTTATTACGCTTTCCGCTACCGATGAAGCCTGTTATGACAAGATGAAACAATTGCTGGAGAACCTGCTTGGCACCGCCGAATTTGACTCTTCCGCCGCCATGCTGGCCAACGAACGCCAGCTGAACTGCTGTAAAAAAGCGGTTGACGCCATTCGGGAAGCTATCTTTGCAATAGAAGCCGGCCTGACCATGGACGCCGTTAACGTTTCTGTGGATGCTGCCATTCAGCCCCTGTTGGAGCTGACCGGCGAACAGGTTTCCGACACGGTAATTGAAGAGGTCTTTGCCACCTTCTGTGTAGGAAAATAATTCGCGAAAGAGCCTTTTAAAAACAGAAAGAAGTTGTTTATGGAATATTTTGCAAAAGAATATGATGTTGCCGTTATCGGAGCCGGTCATGCCGGCATTGAAGCAGCCCTTGCGGCTGCCCGCCTGGGCTGCAACACCTGTATCTTTACCATTTCTGCCGACTGGGTCGGCAATATGCCTTGTAATCCGGCCATTGGCGGCTCTTCCAAAGGCCATTTGGTCAGGGAAATTGACGCCTTAGGCGGAGAAATGGGCATTGCTGCAGACCATACCTTAATTCAAAGCCGTATGCTGAATTTAGGAAAAGGTCCTGCCGTTCACTCCCCACGGGCCCAGATTGACCGTCGTGACTATTCCTCTTACATGAAGAACGTCATTGAATCTACGGAAAACCTGGAACTACGGCAGGCAGAAGTCACCTCTCTTTCCAGACTAGAAAACGGAACCTGGGAGTTAAAAGTCCGCCTGGAAGCCATTTATCATGCAAAATGCGTGGTTCTTGCAACCGGCACGTTCCTTGGCGGCCGTGTTTTTGTCGGAGATGTTTCCTATGCCTCCGGACCGGACGGCCTTTTCCCTGCAACGGAACTTGCAGAAAGCCTGAAAAAGCTGGGCATTGCCACCCGCCGTTTTAAAACCGGAACCCCCTCCCGTGTAAACAAACGCAGCCTGCATCTGGAAAACCTGGAAGTGCAGGAAGGAGATAAAAATCTGGTCCGGTTTTCTGATGACCCAAGTGTTACACCGGAAAACAAATCCGTTTGCTACATAACCTATACCAACGAAAAAACCAAAGAGATTATCTTAAACAATCTGGACCGAAGCCCGCTGTATGGCGGAAAAATAGAAGGCATAGGCCCCCGGTACTGCCCTTCCATTGAAGATAAAATGGTGCGCTTTCCGGAAAAGGAACGCCATCAGATTTTCCTGGAACCCTGTGGTCTTCACACACAGGAAATGTATTTACAGGGACTGTCCTCTTCCCTGCCGGAAGATGTCCAGCTTGCCTTTTTAAAAACCATCCCCGGACTGGAAGACGTCCAGGTCATTCGTACCGCTTATGCCATTGAATATGATTGTATTGACCCGCTGTCTTTAAAAAACACCTTGGAATTTTTAGACTTCCCGGGACTCTTCGGCGCAGGCCAGTTCAATGGCTCCAGCGGATACGAAGAGGCGGCCGCCCAAGGGCTCATTGCAGGAATTAATGCTGCCCTGAAAGTTCTTGGAAAACCGGCCTTTACCTTAGACCGAGCCAGTTCCTACATTGGAACCCTGATTGACGACCTGGTCACCAAAGGCTGCAATGAGCCGTACCGCATGATGACCTCCCGTTCCGAGTACCGCTTAATTCTGCGGCAAAACAATGCGGATCTCCGCTTAATGAAAAAGGGCTATGAACTGCGTCTTATTTCGGAAGAACGCTATCAGCGGTTACTGGAAAAGGAGCGTCTAATTGCAGAAGAGAAAGAACGTGCTTTACACACCACCATTTCCCCAAAGGAAGACTTAAACGAGCTGCTTGTTTCACGTGAAACATCGCCTATGAAATCCGGCCAAAAGCTGGCAGAATTGCTGAAGCGTCCGCAATTAAATTATGAACTGTTAACACCGTGGGACCTGACTCGCCCGGCAATTTCCCCTGACATATTGGAAGAAGTGGAAACCCAGATCAAATACGAAGGTTACATTCGGCGGCAGGAAGCACAAATCAAGGAAATGCGCCGTCTGGAAGGCAAAAAGTTGCCGGAAACCATTTGTTATAAGGAAATTACCGGACTTCGTTTAGAAGCACAGGAAAAGCTGGATCATATCCGTCCAGCTAATATTGGACAGGCCAGCCGTATTTCCGGCGTCAGCCCTGCCGACATTTCCGTTCTTTTAATTTATTTGGAAAAAGAACAAATGAAAGGAAGAGAAACCAATGATTAATACGGAACTGCTCCGCTCTTTAGCGGAAGAAATCGGCGTAACCCTGGATGATCAGGCGTTAGACCGCTTTGACCAGTACGCCAAACTGTTAATTTTCTGGAATGAAAAGATTAATCTGACTACTATCATTGAGCCCCTGGAAATTGTCTATAAGCACTTTTTGGATTGCCTGTATCTGTTATCGGTCACCGAATTTGAAGAACACGCAAAGGTAATTGATGTCGGCACGGGCGCCGGATTCCCCGGTCTGGTCCTGCTGATTGCGCGGCCGGACCTGCAAATGACCTTCTTAGATGGCACCAAAAAACGGTTGGCTGTTATTCAGGATATTTTGGATGAACTGGATTTATCTGCAACCGTTGTACATGCCAGAGCAGAAGAAGCCGGCAGAAACAAGCCTTACCGGGAAAACTATGATATTGCTACCGCCAGAGCGGTTACCAACCTGCGGGACCTTTCCGAACTTTGCCTCCCCTTCGTTAAAGAAGGCGGTTTGTTCCTTGCCATGAAGGGCCCGGATTTAAAAGAAGAAATCCAGGAAGGGGAAGCTGCCATTGAAACCCTGGGTGGCACCATTTTGGAACTGGTAGAATATGAATTGCCGGATCGCGGCGGCAGAAGTGTCCTTCTCATTGGAAAAGAAGAAGAAACGCCGAAAAAATATCCGCGGCCTATGGGACAGATTAAAAACCATCCCATTCACTAAAGAAAAGAAAGAAGTCTTTTTGATGAGTAAATTAATCCTCCGCAGAGCAACACAGCAGGACTTACCTGCCATTTCAAAGCTTTTGTTCCAGGTTCACAAAGTACACAGTGACGTTCGCCCGGATTTATTTAAGGCAGGAGCCAAAAAATATACGGACGAAGAAGTTTCTGCCATCTTAAAGAATGAAAACACCCCGGTCTTTGTTGCAGAAGAGAACGGCCATGTTCTTGGTTACGCTTTTTGCATTCATCAGGAAATGGTTGGAAAGAAGAGCATGCAGGAAGTAAAAACCTTATACATTGATGACCTGTGCGTAGACGAGGAAGCCCGCGGCAAACATGTGGGAACTGCTCTTTATGAACACGTTTTGCAGTTTGCAAAAGAAAACGGGTATTACAACGTTACGCTGAATGTCTGGGCAGACAATAAGAAAGCCGTTGGTTTCTATGAAAAGCTTGGACTCCATATTCAGAAAATCGGAATGGAAAAGATTTTATAAGGACTATAGAAAATCCGCATAAATAAACCAAATATTCACTTTGTTTCACGTGAAACAAGCCAGAAAGAAAAAGACAGCTAATTCTTTATTTAGCTGTCTTTTTATGGTATTATGGATAGCAATCCGACAAAGGACAGATCATTTTCAGAAAGGGTGAAAAAATTGGCAAAGACCATTGCTATTGTAAACCAGAAAGGCGGCGTGGGAAAAACCACAACTGCTGTTAACCTGGTTGCCGCCCTTGGCATGAAAGGAAAGAAAGTCCTTTTGGTAGATATTGACCCACAGGGAAATGCCACCAGCGGCCTGGGTGTAGATAAAAGAGGACTGACTAACTCTGTTTATGATGTTTTAATTAACTCCGCCAATGCCAAAGATGGTATCCTTCATACCAAGTTCAAAGGAGTTGACCTTCTTCCGGCTAACATTGACCTGGCCGGAGCAGAGCTGGAGCTGGCAGAACAAAGAAACCGGGAAAACCGCTTAAAAGCCGGCCTTGCCCCTGTTTACGAAGAGTATGACTACATTTTCCTGGATTGCCCTCCGGCACTGGGACTAATTACCATTAATGCATTAAATGCATCCGATACCTTCCTGGTTCCCATTCAATGTGAATACTATGCTTTGGAAGGTCTTTCCCAGTTGCTGACTACCGCAAGACAAATTAAACGCCTTTATAATCCGTACCTGGAACTGGAAGGCGTTATTCTTACTATGTATGACGGCCGTCTGAACCTGACTCAGCAGGTTGTGGAAGAAGTCAAAAAGTTCTTCCCGAAAAAAGTGTACGCCACCGTCATTCCCAGAAATGTCCGTCTGTCCGAAGCTCCCAGCTTTGGACAACCGGTCTCTTATTACGATAAAGCTTCCCGGGGAGCCGAAGCCTATGATGCTTTGGCAGCGGAGTTTTTAGAAAAAGCCTGAAAGGAGAAAGGATATGGCAAAGAAAACCGGACTTGGTCGTGGTCTGGATGCGCTGTTTACGGATAATGCCGTAGACGATATTCACGGATCCTCTCCTGTTACGCTTCGATTAACAGAAATTGAACCGAACCGGGAACAGCCGCGTAAGACCTTTGACCAAAACGCCCTAAATGAACTGGCAGATTCCATTGCCAAGAACGGCGTCTTACAACCCCTGCTGGTTCGCCCCATGCCGGACGGCAGTTACCAGCTGGTTGCCGGCGAACGCAGATGGCGGGCTTCCCGCATTGCCGGATTAACCGAAGTTCCGGTTGTTATCAGGGAACTTTCGGATGAACAGGCAATGGAAATTGCCCTCATTGAAAACTTACAAAGAGAAGACTTAAATCCTATTGAAGAAGCAGAAGGCTTACAGCTTTTAATTGATCGTTACGGATTAACACAGGAAGAAGCTGCCAACCGGGTGGGTCGTTCCAGACCGGCTATTGCTAACTCGCTCCGGTTGTTAAATCTGCCGGATGAAATCCGGGATCTGACCCGCGCCGGTACAATTTCTGCCGGACACGCCAGAGCGCTTCTTGCTTTTGATAAAACGGCGGACATGCTGTCCATGGCTGAAGAAATCCAGAAAAAGGATCTTTCTGTCCGGGACGTAGAACGGGTGGCCAAGGCACAAGCCAAAACAAAAACGGCCAAACCCACGCCAAGAAAGAAAAAAGATAATTTCTACAATGAAGTGGAGCTGGCCCTTGCAGAAGCCCTCGGCCGAAAGGTTCGCATTGTTTCCAACAAAAAGGGCGGTGTCTTAGAACTGGAGTTCTTTGACAAAGAAGACCTGCAAAAGTTAGCTCAGCTTTTGGATGCAGAATAAAGGGAGAATGAACTATGTTAGACATTAAAGTCATCCGCGAAAACCCGGAACGGGTAAAACAAGCCATGCATTCCAGAAATATGGATCTGGATGCCAAAATTGACCAGCTCCTTGCCATTGACGTGGAACGCCGTCAGCTGACCGTTCAGGTAGATGCCTTAAAGCAAAAGCAGAATGAAGCTTCCAAGCAGATTCCGGTTTTGAAGAAGGAAGGCAAAGATACTTCCGCCATTTTTGCTGAAATGGCAGAAATTAAAACCGAAGTTAAGGATCTGGACAAAAAACAGTCTGATCTGGAAGCAAAGCAGAAATCCATTCTGCTGGAAATCCCGAATATTCCGGATGAATCCGTTCCTCTTGGTAAGGACGACTCTGAAAATGTAGAAGTTCGCCGCTGGGGTGAACCAACCCAGTTTGATTTTGAGCCAAAAGCTCACTGGGACCTTGGCAAAGACCTGGATATCCTGGATCCGGAAACCGCCGCTAAAGTTACCGGCACCCGCTTCCATTTCTACAAAGACCAGGGCGCACGCCTGGAACGTTCCGTTATCAACTATTATCTGAACACCCATACAGAGCATGGCTACACGGAAATCTTTCCACCGTTTCTGGTAAACAGAGCTTCCATGACCGGTACCGGCCAGTTACCGAAGTTTGAAGAAGACGCCTTCAAAACCGTAGACGATTATTTCCTGATTCCGACCGCCGAAGTTCCGGTTACCAACATGTACCGTGGAGACATCCTGGACGGTTCCAATCTTCCTTATAAGTATTGCGCTTACACCGCCTGCTTCCGTGCCGAAGCCGGTTCTGCCGGACGGGACACCAGAGGGTTAATCCGCCAGCACCAGTTCAACAAAGTAGAATTGGTTCACTTTGCCAAACCGGAAGACTCCTGGGCCGAACTGGAAAGCCTGACCAATGACGCCGAACGCGTACTGCAGGGCCTGGGTCTTCCCTACCGTGTTGTTTGCCTTTCCTCCGGCGATTTAGGCTTCTCCTCTGCCAAGACTTATGACATTGAAGTATGGATGCCGTCTTATGGCCGTTATGTAGAAATTTCCTCCTGCTCTAACTTCTTAGATTATCAGGCAAGAAGAGCACAGATTCGTTATAAGGAAACCCCAACTTCCAAGCCGCAGTTGGTTCATACTTTAAACGGTTCCGGTGTTGCCATTGGACGTACGGTTGCCGCAATCATGGAAAACTTCCAGAATGCCAACGGTAGCATTACGGTTCCGGAAGTACTTCGTCCGTACTTTGGTTCTGATAAGATTATTAAGAAGTAAGCTGGACCAAGACAAAAGGCAGGCAATAATCTGCTAACAGAAAAACATACAAAAAGGACCGCACAGAAACTTCTGTGTGGTCCTTTTCTTATTTACAGCTTATTCTTCTGTTGTTGCGTTTGCTTCCGGAACCGGTTCTGCTGTCGGCTGTTCTGCCGGCGCTTCGGTGGCAGCGGCGCGAACTTCAATCTTGCCGTAACGAACGCCTTCTAAGTCTGCACGCGGTGCACGGGTTGGTGCTGCCGGAGTATCATCTCTTCTTGGTGCTCTTCCACCACGGTTTCCGCCGCGACCACGACCGCCGTCTCTGCGTCCGCCTCTGCTGTAGCGATCTTCCTGTAATGGCTCTACGCCTTCGGCCAGCGTAATGACTACGCGACGTTCCGCTTCCGAGCCAACGGAATAGGTTTCCAGGCCTTCCATTTCTGCAATGGCAGTATGGATAATCCGGCGTTCAAACGGATTCATGGGATCCAGCGTAACGTTGCGTCCGTACTTCCGTACGCGGCGGCCGTTCTTTCTGGCAATTTCCTTTAAGGTGTTTTCCCGTTTTTCCCGGTAATTTCCAACGTTAATGGAAATCTTGGCAAACTTGCCTTCTTCTTTGCCATGGTTGGCAATTAATCTTACCAGATACTGAATGGCGTCTAAGGTTTCCCCGCGGCGGCCAATCAGCAGGCTGTAATCTTCCTGGCTGGTCAGCGTAAAGAAATATTCTTTTTCCGTATGGGAAATGCTGACTTCTACGCCGGAAACACCGATGCCTTCTACCATTTTCTGCAAATAGGAATAGGCTTTCTTAACGGTATCCGGACAGTCTTCCAGTTTAATTTCTACCGGAGCCGGCTTTTCTGCTTTCTTCGGGGCTGCCTTTGCCGGAGCTGCAGCGTCCTTCTTTTCGGTGTTCTTCTTTGCTTTTGGAGCATCCTTCTTGGAAACTTCCTTTTTCGGTGCGGGTTTCTCCGCCGCCGGTTTTGCTTTTGGCTTTTCTGCCTTTGGTTTTTTCTGATCTGCCGGTTTTGCTTTCGGTTCATCCGGACATTCGTAGTATGCTCTTACTTCTGCAAGCTTTCCGCCAAACAGGCCAAACTTCTTCTTTTCCGGCATGGTCAGTACTTCAAACTGAACGTCGGCGGAGAGCGGCGCGCCTAATGCGGCAACGGCAGCCTGCTGTGCTTCTTCAATAGTAGCACCTGTTGCAACTGCGTCCTTGATCATTTTTTTACCTCCTTGATATAAATAATAAAGACCGTCGCGGTAGGTGAAGGTAGAGTGGCGACGGTCTTCTATACAAAATTAAATTTAATGAAGTTCCTTAACGGCAGCTTCCTTTGATTTTCTAAGAACTGTTTCTTCTACCATATTTCTTGCAATTACTTTGTCCGGTTTGTAAATCAGGTCTAATACCAGCATCTGCAGGAAACCGAGCAAACTGTTTACTGCCCAGTAAATACCGATTCCTACCGGGAACTGATAGGCAAGCCATAAAGAGAAGAACGGCATGAACAGCATCATGCAACCCATGGAAGCCATGTTGGCTGCGTTACTGTCATTCATTCGTTTGGTACGAATTAAGCTGTAGATGGAGCTGATCATGGCAGCGGCAAAAGCCAGAATTGGAATAATTAAAACTGCCTTTGTTCCACCATCTGCAATGAATTGCTTTGGCATGTCACCGAAGCTGAATGCACCAATCTGGAAATTGGCGTTAAAGTCATGAATGGTGTTGTATACCGACTGACCGTTGGTTAAAGAAAGACAAACTTCCTTTAAGTCGTCTATTTTGGAAATAACCGTGTTTTCCATGAAACGGGTTGCACTTCCGGAAGAAGAGCCTAAGTTCATGGATTCTGCAGCACTGGTTAATTTTTCAATAATGCCGCTTCCAAAACGCTTGTCAATCCGAAGAACGTAGGTCAGCGGATAATAAATGGCACCATAAAGACCAATAATAACCGGGAACTGAATCAGCATGCTGCCGCAACCGGTTCCCATGGAACTGAAGCCTTCCTTTTTATAAAATTCCTGAATGGCTTCGTTCTGCTTATTCTGGTCATCTTTGTACTTTTCTTTGATTTTTTCAATCCGGGAACGCATTCTCTGGGACTTTGCCTGCCCCTTCTGCGTGCTGATAGAGGTTGGAAGTAAAATCAGCTTTACTAAAACCGCCAGCATAATAACTGCCAGCAAATAGTTTCCACCAAAGAGATTATATAAAAAGTCAATGATGTAACCAAAAGGATAAGAAAAAATCTTATAAATGAAAGTATAAATTCCGTTCATCAGTGGTTCTCCTGTGGTCGGCTTAATAATACTCTTTTTCTTCCGGAACCGGATCATATCCACCGGATGTCAGGGGGCTGCAGCGGATAATGCGCCAAAGCGTCATGAGTCCGCCCTTAATTGCGCCGTAACGTTCAATGGCTACCAGTCCGTAATTAGAGCAGGTCGGATAAAACTTGCAGGTTGACGGAGTATGAACTGAAATATGTTTCTGATAAAAGCGAATACTAGTCGTCATTGCGTACTTCATTGTTTTCTGCTTTCTTCTTTTCTGCGATTCAGTTAATTTCCCCTTAAAACGTTTGTTTTCTGTAAACAGTCTATCATAACCGGAACAAGTTCGGTACTTTTCCGATAACGGGTTCTTACCCGTGCTACAAAAACAATATCATATCCTTGCAGTTCCGCTTCATGTTGTTTGTAGACTTCTTGAAATGCCGCCCGGATTAAGCGGCGGGAACGATTTCGTTCCACCGCATTTCCGATTTTTTTACTGGAAGTAATCCCTATACGACAAAGTCCCGTACGGTTTCTCATTGTATAGACAACCAGTACAGGATTTGCGTGTGAGGCTCCTCTTTTATAAAGCCTTCGAAAGTCTGTATTCTGTTTCAGAATTTCCGGTTTCATTTTATGCAGTCAGGCTCTTTCTGCCCTTTGCTCTGCGGCGAGCAATAACTTTGCGGCCGTTCTTATCGGACATTCTCTGACGGAAGCCGTGCACTTTTGCGCGATGACGCTTCTTCGGCTGATAAGTTCTTTTCATGAGTTTCCCTCCACTTCTTAAAGGAATGTGAAAACAATTCACTTGCAAAACGGTATTATAAAGGATAAGTACAAAATCTGTCAACCGTGAAAAGACAAAAAGCCTTTATTTATGCCAAAAATCAGGAGCCCTAAAATAGGGCCTTTCCGGGGCTCCTTTTCCCCACGATTTTATTGAAAACAGGGGCCTTTTATGGTAGAATTCATTAGTTAATATATTATGTAATTTTATTACCTTTATAAGCAAAAAAATCATTTTTAGAACAGGAGAATTTACTTGAAACTGGATTCTTATAATGATGTCTGGGCTTTGGTTTTGGAATACTGTAAAAGTAATGGCAAAATCAGTGACGCCGCCTACAATATCTGGCTGGCTCCCCTGAAACTGGTCTCTTTTGAAGAGGACAAACTGATTTTAGCAACCAGTTCCTTTAAAGCCAACATCATTCGCAGTAAATTTATGCCTCTGTTAAACGAAGCCTTTGAAGAAGTCATCGGCTTTCCCATTGACATTGAATTTGTAAATGATACCGACGGAGAAAAAACTGAAAAGAAAGCAGAACCTTCCCGCTCCCCCTTTGGCGGCGGCACAGAAGAACTGACCTTTGATAATTTCGTTGTCGGGTCTTCCAACAAATTTGCTTATACGGCGGCCCAGTCGGTAGCCAATACACCGGGCCAGGCGTATAACCCGCTATTCATTTACGGCCATTCCGGACTGGGAAAAACCCATTTGCTGCATGCCATTTGCACGGAAATTAAAAAGAATTATCCGGATGCCAAAATTATTTATACCAACGGCGAAGACTTTACCAATGAATTGGTCAGCTGGCTGGAAAAGAAACGTTCCATGCAGCAGTTCCATGATAAATACCGCACTGTGGATGTTCTTCTGATGGATGACATCCAGTTTATTGGCGGAAAAACACAGACCCAGGAAGAATTCTTCCACACGTTCAATACGCTGGTTTCCGCCAATAAACAGATTGTATTGACCTCCGACCGGCCGCCGAAGGAAATTCCGTTGTTGGAAGACCGCATTCGTACCCGGTTTGAATGGGGCCTGATTGCAGACATTCAGCCACCGGATATTGAAACCCGAATGGCTATCATCAAACGGAAAGCCGAATATTATAATCTGGATCTTCCGGATGAAATAGTGCAGTACATCGCAGAAAAAATAAAAAGCAATGTCCGGCAGCTGGAAGGCACCGTTAAAAAACTGGATGCCTACTACACCATTAACGGACATGAAATTAATATTCAGACAGCACAAAAAGCAATTAAGGATATTATGACGGACAATCAGCCCGTTCCGGTTACCATAGACAAGATTCTGAACGAAGTGGCCAGAACCTACGGTGTTTCCGTAGATGCCATTACGTCCAACCGCAGAAACCAGGAAGTGGTGGAAGCCAGACAGATTGCCATGTACGTTATTCGGGAAGTAACGGATTTGTCCATGGAAAAGATTGGCGCCGAATTCGGAAACCGGCATCACTCCACCATTATCTACAGCATTAAAGAAGTAGAAAAAGACATGGAAACCAATCCCAGTGTAAAACATACCGTACAGAACATTATTAATAACGTAAATAATGCGTAAGTTTTCCACTTATTATTCTTTTTCCACAATGCTTTTTGCACGTTTTAAACCTTTTCTATTTTGCTAAGGCTTCTTTTCCTCTTTTTTCCTCTCTTTTCTTTTTGCCGTCTTACAAAAACTTTTGGCACAGGATAAGACAAAAAGAAGCTTTTCCGCAATTTAAACCGACCCTACTACTACTACTAGAATAATTCTTTTTTATGTTTTTTAAAAAAGGAGGAACGAAATAAAATGAAAATTATTTGCAGTACCGAATTATTAAGCCAGGCCTGTCAAAATATTCAGCGTGTGGTTTCTTCCAAAACTTCTATTCCTGCCATTGAAGGTATTTTCATGCAGGCTGCAAACGGAAAGCTTTCTTTAACCGGATATGATCTGGAAGTCGGAATTCATACTGACCTGGAAGTAAAGGTAGAAGAAGAAGGTAGCATTGTTATTAATGCTCGCATTCTTTGTGACATCTTAAGAAGACTTCCGGCAGAATCCGTCATGATTGAAGCAGACGAAAGACAGCTCTGCGTTATCCGCTGTGGAGAAGTGGAATATAAGATTGTCGGCATTGCCGCGGAAGAATATCCGGAATTACCGTCCATTACCGGCGGTGTACCGGTTCTGGTAGACGCCGAAATCTTAAGTCAGATGGTAAAGCAGACTATTTTTGCTGTTTCTACCAATGACACTAAAGTCATCCATACCGGTGTTAAATTTGAAATTAAAGCCGGAGAACTGCGTCTGATTGCCGTTGACGGATTCCGTATGGCCATCCGGACAGAAAAAATTAATTATGACGGTGAAGACTTACAATTTGTTGTTCCGGCAAAGACTCTTTCCGAAGTTATCAAATTGTTAGATGACGCCGATGTTGTTTCTTTAAATGTTGCCAAGCGGCACATTATTTTTGAAGTTGGTTCTTACAGTGTTATTTCCCGTCTGCTGGACGGAGAATTCCTGGATTACCATGCAGCTGTTCCCAAAACACACAGCACAGAGGTTCTGGTAGACGTAAAAACGCTCATGGATTCCATTGACCGTACCTCTTTGTTAATTACAGACCGGCTGAAAAGTCCGCTGCGCTGTGTATTTGATGAAAATGTTATTCGGATCAGCACAACCACAACGCTGGGTACAGCCAATGACAGATTGCCGGCAACCATCCAGGGGGACCGCGTAGAAATTGGTTTTAATAACCGTTTCTTACTGGATGCCCTTCGGGTCTGCAATCAGGAAAAAGTAAAAATTACCCTGAATGGACCACTGTCTCCTATTACCATTATTCCAACGGAAGGTAACAGCTTTTTGTTCTTAGTACTTCCGGTTCGTTTACGGAATGAAGGCTAAAAGGAATTAAGATATTATGAAAGTCAATTCCTTGCTTTTGGATCAGTACAGAAATATTGATCATATGGAGTTTTCCCCGGTTCCCGGCGTCAATGTCATTTACGGGGAAAATGCCCAGGGAAAGACCAACCTACTGGAGGCCATTTGGTTATTTACCGGCCTTCGCAGTTTCCGTGGTTCCAAAGAAAAAGAACAGGTTCGGTTCGGACAAAAGCAGGCGCGGCTGGAAATGAATTACTTTAATGATGTACGGGAGCAAACTGCTGTCATCACCATTAATGAAAAGAAAAAAGCCAGCGTCGGTGGTGTCTCCTATCCCTCCTGTTCTGCTTTATGTGGTGAATTTTTAGGAGTTATTTTTTCGCCGGGCCACCTGAGCCTGATTCAGGGCGGGCCGACTGAACGCCGGAAATTCTTAAACCAGGCGCTATGTCAGCTGCGGCCGAATTATGCCGGAAAAATGACACAATATCATCACATTCTGCAACAAAGAAATATTTTGTTAAAAGATATTACCTATCATTCAGAACTTCTGGATACCCTGGACATTTGGGACGAAACGCTGGCAGCGCTCAGCGCCTCTTTAATCTGGGCCAGAAAACAGTATTTAACGGAATTAACCGGAAATCTGGAAGAATTTTACGGTGGAATTTCCGGCGGCAGGGAAGAAATATCTCTTTCTTATCTTTCAGCCGGTCCGCTGGAAGGCACTTCTGAAGCACAACTGCAGGAAGAAATGAGACTTCTGATCCGGAACAGCCGGAAAGATGATCTGATGGCAGGATATACTACGGTCGGCCCGCACAGAGATGACCTTGAAATCAGGCTCAACGGTCTCCCGGCCAAAAATTTTGGTTCACAGGGACAGCAGCGCTCCTGCGCATTAAGTCTGAAAATGGCAGAAGCTGCCATTGTTCATAAAACTACCGGAAAGCAGCCCGTTGCTTTACTGGATGACGTTATGAGTGAACTGGATAGCAGAAGACAGGATTATCTGCTGAACCATATTGAAGGATGGCAGGTTTTTATTACCTGTTGTGAACCTTCCCACATTTTATTGTCAAAAACAGATGACAGTGGAAATCTGTTTGAATTGAAAGGAGGACACTTATGTTCCTCCATCTAGGACAGGATACGGTTATTCGCACAGACCAGATTATAGGAGTCTTTGATTTAGATAACACCACTGTTTCGGTTCACAGCCGAAATTTTCTTACCCGGGCCCAAAAGGCAGGTCGGGTAAAAACCGTTTCTTATGAACTTCCCAAAAGTTTTGTTGTCTGTCTGGAAGCAGATGGGCAGGAAACGGTTTATCTTTCGCAATTATCCACCCAGACCCTGTTGGGTCGGTACAAAAGTATAGGATAAGAAACGTACGCTATGCATGGAGGTTTTAGTTTGGATAAGGATCAGAAAACAACAGAGCAAGCCTTAGAAGAAGCCATTGAAGAAATCGGTGATTTTGACGATGTAGCAGAAATGGATACCGTAGTGGAAGAAGAATATGACGCCAGTCAGATCCAGGTTTTGGAAGGGCTGGAAGCCGTGCGGAAACGCCCCGGCATGTATATCGGTTCCACCGGACCCAAGGGTTTGCACCATCTGGTTTATGAAATTGTGGATAACTCCATAGATGAAGCCCTGGCCGGATATTGTACCCACATTGAAGTTAATATTCTGCCCGGTAATATCATTGAAGTACAGGATAACGGTCGTGGTATTCCTGTCGGCATCAATGAAAAAATGGGAATTTCCACGGTTACCGTAGTACTGACGGTATTGCATGCCGGCGGTAAATTCGGCGGCTCCGGATATAAGGTTTCCGGCGGTTTGCACGGCGTAGGTTCTTCCGTTGTAAACGCGCTTTCCGAATGGATGGAAGTAGAAGTCTGCCAGGGCGGACATCGTTACTTCCAGCGCTTTGAAATCGGAAATCCGGTAGAAGAGCTGAAGGAAATTGGTACCGCTGATACTACCGGAACATTAATCCGCTTTAAAGCCAGCGCAGAAATTTTTACGGAAACCACGGTTTATGATTTTGAAACCTTGGAACGCCGTTTACGGGAACAGGCCTTCTTAAATGCCGGCCTGAAAATTACGCTGACAGACAAGCGGGAAGAAGAAGAGCACCAGGAAGTTTACTGCTACGAAGGTGGTATTTCCTCCTTTGTAGACTTTGTTGTGCAAAAAAGAGGTTATACTCCGCTGCATGAAAAGCCCATTGCCTTTAATGCAGTAAAGAATGACAGGGAAGTAGACATTGCACTGATGTACAATGACAGCTACAACGAAAACCTGTATTCCTTTGCCAACAACGTTCGTACCATTGATGGTGGTACCCACGAACAGGGCTTTAAAACCGCATTAACCCGTGTCTTCAATGATTACGGCAGAAAATACAACATTATTAAAGATGGCGACAAAAAGCTTTCCGGAGACGACGTTCGGGAAGGCTTAGTTGCCATTATCAGCGTAAAGCTGACCGAAGCAGAATTTGAAGGACAGACCAAAGGCAAATTGGGTAATACCGACATTACGCCACTGGTTTCCAAAACCGTATATGAAAAGCTTATGACCTTCTTTGAAGAAAACCCGGCAGTAGCCAAGGCCATCTTCAATAAAGCACTGGAAGCTTCCCGCGCCAGAGAAGCTGCCCGCAAGGCAAGGGATCTGGCTCGCAGAAAAACGGCATTGGAAGGCAATTCTTTACCCGGAAAACTGGCAGACTGCCTGGACAAGGGAAATGAACTGACAGAACTGTATATTGTCGAAGGGGATTCCGCCGGTGGTTCCGCAAAGGAAGGACGGGAACGGCAATACCAGGCCATTCTTCCGCTGTGGGGCAAAATGTTGAATGTAGAAAAAGCCCGTCTGGACAAGGTCATTGGCAATGATAAATTAACGCCGGTTGTTACGGCACTTGGTACCGGAATCGGAGACGAATTTGACATTACCAAATTGCGGTACAACAAAATTGTGTTAATGGCCGATGCCGATGTAGACGGTGCACACATCAGAACCCTGTTACTGACATTCTTCTTCCGGTATATGAGACCGCTGATTGAAGAAGGTCATGTTTACATTGCCCAGCCGCCACTTTATAAAGTCAGCAAGGGCAAAAATAAATTTGCTTATGCCTATTCCGATGAGGAGCGGGATCAGAAAATTGCCGAACTTGGCGGTTCCTGTGACATCCAGCGGTACAAAGGTCTGGGTGAAATGGACCCGGTTCAGCTGTGGGAAACCACTATGGACCCGAAAACCCGCACCATGCTGAAAGTCAATCTGACGGATGCCATGGAAGCAGACGAAACCTTCTCTATCCTGATGGGGGACAAGGTAGAACCACGTCGGGATTTCATTGAAAAGAATGCAAAATACGTTCAAAATCTGGACGTCTGAGAGGAGGGGAATGAACCATGTCTAAAGCAAGTGCAGAAATGCAAAGACAAAAAGAACAAGAGTTCCGTGAAAACCTGGAACTCCAGCATATTGTAGATGTAGATCTGAACAAGGAAATGCGCAAATCCTTCCTTGACTACTCTATGTCCGTTATTGTGCAGCGTGCCCTCCCGGATGTTCGGGATGGATTAAAGCCGGTTCACAGAAGAATTTTATACACCATGTATGAAAACGGCCTGTACCCGGACAAACCGTACCGTAAGTGCGCGGATACCGTTGGTAACGTGCTTGGTAAATATCATCCCCACGGCGATGCATCGGTTTACGATGCTATGGTTCGTCTGGCCCAGAACTTCTCCATGCGTTATACGCTGGTAGATGGTCATGGTAACTTCGGTTCCATTGACGGGGACCCGCCTGCTGCTTACCGTTATACGGAATCCCGCATGAGCAAGCTTTCCTTAAAGATGCTCTCGGATATAGACAAGGACACCGTTGATTTCCAGCCAAACTATGATGACCGTTTGAAAGAACCAACGGTTCTGCCGTCCCGATATCCCAACCTTCTGGTAAACGGATCCATGGGTATTGCGGTTGGTATGGCAACCAATATTCCGCCACATAACCTGAAGGAAGTCATTGATGGTATGTGTGCCGTCATTGATAATCCGGAAATTGGTTTGGCAGAGTTAATGGAACATATCCCCGGCCCTGACTTCCCAACCGCCGGTATCATTATGGGACGTTCCGGCATTCGGGCAGCTTATGCCACCGGACGCGGCAAAATTACGGTTCGGGCAAGAACGGAAATTGTAGAAAAGAAAAACGGCCGTTTTGAAATTAAAGTTACGGAAATTCCTTATAACGTAAATAAAGCCAGACTGATTGAAAGTATGGCCGACCTGGTAAAGGAAAAGCGGATTGAAGGCATTGCCGATATTAACGACTATTCCTCCATGCACGGCATGTATATTTCCATAGACCTGAAGCGGGATGCCAATCCGCAGGTGGTACTGAACCAGTTGTTCCAGTACACCCAGCTGCAGACGTCCTTCGGCGTTATCAATCTGGCTATTGTAGATGGCCAGCCGAAGATTCTGACCTTAAAAGAAATCCTGCAGGAATATATTTCCTTCCAGTGTGACGTTATTCGCAGACGGACAGAATATGAATTAAAGAAAGCATCTGACCGTGCCCACATTCTGGATGGTCTGGCAAGAGCCATTGACATTGTAGATGAAATTATTGCCACCATTCGTGCCACCAAGGGTGGTCAGGCAGAAGCCAAAGTGGCCATCATGGAAAAATTTGACTTTGATGATCCGCAGGCGTCCGCCATTGTTGCCTTCCGTTTAGGTCAGCTGGCCGGTCTGGAAATTAAGAAAATTCTGGACGAACAGGAAGCCCTGAAAGAAAAGATTGCAACCTACCAGGCCATGCTGGCAGACAAGCAACTGATTCTGGATGAAATTAAGACAGAAGCCCGTGCCATTGGAGATAAGTTCTCGGATGAACGCCGCACGGAAATTTGTAACGTTTCCGGAGAAATGGATATTGAAGATCTGATTCCGGAAGAAGAAAATATTATTACCCTGACAAAGCTGGGATACATTAAACGGCAGGCAACCGATGTCTACCGCCTGCAAAAGCGCGGCGGCCGCGGCATTTCCAGTATGAATCAACGGGAAGAGGACGTTACGGAAACCATGTTCAGCTGTTCCAGCCATGACTATGTTATGTTCTTTACCAATCAGGGTCGCTGTTACCGGATCAAAGCCTATGAAATCCAGGAAGCCAGCCGCACCAGCCGCGGAATGAACGTGGTTAATGTGTTGCCGCTGCAACCGGAAGAAAAAGTAACCGCGCTGATTAAACTGGATGACCCGGAAGCAGATGCTTATATTTGCATGGTAACCCGTGCCGGTATCATTAAGAGAACGGCTCTGTCTGATTATAAGAACGTCAGACGGAGCGGACTGATTGCCATTAACCTGGACGAAGGCGATGAACTGGCCTGGGTAAAATTAACCAGTGGTCAGGATGATTTGCTGGTAGCAACCCATGAAGGTATGTGTATCCGCTTCCATGAAACGGACGCCAGAACCCTGGGCCGTACCGCCCGTGGTGTAAAATCCATTGCCTTCAAGAAAGACGGAGACTACGTGGTCGGCTTTGATGTCTTAGATGACACCGGCACCGTTTTGACTGTTTCCGAAAAGGGTTATGGAAGACGTTCTTTCCCGGACAATTATCCGGTGCAGAACCGTGGTGGTTCCGGCCGCATCAATTACCGGGTAGAAAAATATGGAAAAGTGGCTGCACTTCGTGTGGTACATGACACCGAAGACATTATGTTAATTTCGGCTTCCGGCATTATGATTCGAATTGAATCCGGTGCCATCAACTGTGCTTCCCGTCCGGCAAAGGGTGTAAAAGTCATGCGCATTTCGGATGATGACAAATTAATTACCCTTTCTGCCGTAGAGCATACAGAAGAACCTGAATCCACAGAAAATTAACAAGTTTGGAGCAGTTTTATGGACGAACATCAATTTGACGGCGAAATGGCGGAATTCTTAAAAGAATTAAACGCCTTCGAACAGAAAGTAAAAAAGGAAGTGGCAGATAAACTGTCTGTTCCGGAAGAAAACGGACAGAGCGTAGAGCCTTCTTCCGATGCGGAGCGGGAAGTAGAACAATGGCTTGCAGAGCAAAGTCAGGTACAACCGCAAGTAGCAACTCCAGAACAGCCCCAAGTACAAGCTACATCACAAAATCACTGGTTTGAAGCGCCAGTGCAATCATCGGCACAACCACAGATGGAAGAAGACTATTTGCCGGAGGAGTCTTTCCCGGAGGAACCATTACCGGAAGACAATCTGCCGCAGGAAACAGAAAGCCGAAAAAGAAACGCAAAGAAAAAGAAGCCCCATAAGAAGTGGTCAAAAACAAAGAAAATCTTAATGAGTATTATCTGTGTTTTACTGGCCTTACTTCTTGCCGGCGGCGGATTCCTCTGGAGTAAGCTGAGCCTGATTAATACCGGCGGTGAAGACTGGGAAGAAGTAGACACTATGGAAGATGACATAGATGCCGCAACCATAGACAGTATTACAGACGCCACGTCTTTAACTGCCTGGCTGAAAGCCTGGCATAATAACGGCGGGGACCATATGTCCAGTAAATACGTCAAGAATATTCTTTTATTAGGCGTAGACAGTGACTCTTCCCTTTCCGACACCATGATGCTGGTTTCCGTTAACCGCAAAACCAATAAAATTTCCATGGTTTCCTTTTATCGGGACAGTTACACCTATGTAAAGCGGAAAAACGGAAAAGATTCCTTCACCAAATTAAATGCAGCTTATAGTTATGGTGGCGCAGAACTGGTTCGCTCTACCATTGAAAACAACTATAAAATCAAAATTGATGAATATGCCCTGGTAGACTATGATTCCTTCCCGAAGGTCATTGATGCCCTGGGCGGCGTTACGGTCAATGTAACGGAAAAAGAAGCTGCCTATCTGAACAAGACCTGGTGGAAGTGGTCCCGAACCGGAAATAAAATTTCCTTTACGTCCGGAAACATGAAGATGGATGGCGAACACGCATTAATGTATTGCCGGATCCGGAAACTGGATTCCGATGTAAACCGGACCGAACGGCAAAGAAAAGTCATAGATGCCATTATTGACAAGGCGCAGGATGCCACCGCTTCCCAGTTGAACAGCATGGTAAATACGGTGTTCCCGTATGTTACCACCAGCATGACCAAGACCAAGATTATCAGTTACGGAACCCAGGCCTTAAGTGAAAACTGGATTAGCTGGCCGCGGACGCAATCCACCATGCCAACTGATGACTACTGTCTTCCGGGATATGCCGGAACCCAGTGGATCTGGCTGTGTGACTACGAAGGGTCGGCCTATGAATTGCAAATGCAATTGTATGGCAAGAGCAATATTTCCCTTGCTAAGAACCGGGTATCGCCGCTTAGCTTCTCTTCTTCCTATTCGGAAAATACAACCTCTGCTTCCACCAAAAAGAGCAGTGGCAGTACCGGAAAATCATCCACCCGTTCCTACAGCACCAAATCCAGCACCACCAATTTTGGGGACGACTTAATAGAAGAATTATCCGGGAAACAGCAACAGAAGAGTACCAGCAGTACAACAGCTAAAGCAACCTCTTCCAGTTCCTCTACCACAAGAAGAAGAATCTTCTAAAAGCGGAAGAAACTGACTCGCAAAAAAGAAAAGAAAAAAGAAACAGAGCTGCCGTTTGAAAGCAGCTCTGTTTTTCTGTGGAAATGTGGAAAATTTTGTGTTTCTTTCAGGCGAGTCAGATGTCTTCTTCTCGGAAATCAATGGTCAGTTCCTGGTGCACGCCCTTTAACTGGTAGTAGCGGACACCGGCGGCGTCAAACATTTTCTTAGAGGCACGGGTGCCGTCTGTTTCCGCATATTTATCGGAAATATAAACTACTTCCCGGATGCCGGACTGGATAATGGCCTTGGCACATTCGTTGCAGGGGAACAGCGCAACGTAAATTTTGCAGCCCTGCAGGGAGCCCCCGGCATGGTTCAGAATGGCGTTCAATTCCGCATGGCAGACAAAGGGATATTTGGTGTTCAGCGCAGCCCCTTCGCGGTCCCAGGGGAAGTCGTCGTCATTGCACCCAATGGGAAGCCCGTTATACCCGACGGACATAATTTTGTTGTTGTGGTTTACAATGCAGGCGCCAACTTGCGTATTCGGGTCCTTGCTCCGCATGGCGGAAAGTAAGGCAATGCCCATAAAATATTCGTCCCAGCTAATATAATCTTCCCGCTTTGCCATAGAAAGAACCTCCGTTTTTCTGATTTGTCAAAACAATTCTAGCAAAACTCTATTTTCTTTTCAACACGGGCGAGATAGTGTTATACTATCCCAGAGAAATGCAAAAAAAGGAGTCGGAAGCTTTGGAACCAAAAGGAAATTGGCTAAACAAAGAAACTACGAAAAAAATCTTACTCATTTCTGTTGCTGTCCTGATTATGGCAGTTGTTATTTTTAATTACTCTACGGTGTTTTCTGCCCTGGGGAAATTACTGAATATTGTTTTCCCCTTTATTTTGGGCGGTGCCATGGCCTTTATTTTTAATGTGCCACTGCGCAGTCTGGAAACAAGAGTATTCAAAAAAGATTTTAAGGGAAAACGCGGCATTTGCATTTTGCTGACGCTGCTCTTCATTCTGGCTATCTTGGCCGGAGCCCTTTTAATTATTGTTCCGCAGGTAGTCAAGTCTACGCAGACCCTGATTGAAGAAATTGAAGCACTGGCTGCCAGATACAGCAGCATGGAAGATGTGCGGAAAGAACTGATGGAAACGTATCCCTGGACAGCAAAGTTCTTATCGGATTCCCGTGTGCTGAATTTTGATTACGCAGGAGCGCTGCAAAAGCTGTCTTCCTATTTGAAGGAATGGGTTTCCAACATTGGATCCGGAAATGGCGGCGGATTAATGGATTCCGTTACCGGCGTGGTTACCTCCATTGTCAGCGGCGTTGCCACCTTCTTCATTGGGTTTGCCTTTTCCATTTACTGCCTGTTCCGCAAGGAAGCCCTGGCAAGACAGATGCGCCAGATTCTGTATGCCTTATTTAAAGAATCCACCGCAGAAAAGATTCTGGAAGTGGGCAGCCTTTCCAATGTAACCTTCTCTAACTTTATCCGTGGCCAGTGTCTGGAAGCGGTTATCTTAGGAACCCTGTTCCTGATTTGTATGAGCATTTTCCAAATGCCATATGCCCTGTTAGTTGCCGTCTTAATTACCATTACGGCTTTGGTTCCTATTTTCGGCGCTTTTGTAGGCTGCTTTATTAGTGCCCTGCTGCTGTTAATTGTAGATCCGAAATACTGCATTGAATTTCTGATTATGTTTATTGTACTGCAACAGATTGAAGGAAAGCTGATTTATCCGCACGTTGTCGGAAGTACGGTTGGCCTCCCATCCATCTGGGTTCTGTTTGCCATTACCGTCGGCGGCGAACTGATGGGTGTTGCCGGTATGGTAATCTTTGTTCCGCTTTGCTCGGTTCTGTATGCCTTGTTCCGGGACTTTATTGTAGACCGCCTGAAAGCCAAACGTGTAACCAAGCGGTTATATGAAGTTCCGTATGAAGTACGAAAAGGCGCCGAGCTGCAGGCCATGACCATGAAGAAAACAGAGGAAGTGGAACTGCAGGATGTGGTAAATTCTGCCGACAAGCTGAAAATGAAGCTGTTGCATCCGAAAAAAGATGAAGAGGAAGCACTTGCCAAGAAAGCCGAAAAGCGGGCAGAAAAAGCCGGACGCAAAGCGGCGCAGGCAGAAGAAAAAGCCCAGCAGGCAGAGGAAGCAGCCAAAAAAGCAAGGGAAAAAACAGCAGTCAAAGAGCCCAAGGAAAAGGAAGAGCCTTCGGCAGAGAAAAAAGACTGACTCGCAAAAGAACAGAAGAAAGAAAAGAAAGAAAAAGCCCGCCATCAGCACTGACTGATGACGGGTTTTGTGTTTCTGTTTAGGAAAGACCGGACGGGTTATTGAAAGTCCAGGTTGTTAACTTCCTTTTCTACTTCATGCAGGACCATGTTGTAAATGTGGCGGCCCTGGTTAATGTACAGTTCATTTCCTTCGTTTTTGCAAAGCATGGCAAAGGTCTTGCCGATGTCGGTTGCAACGTCTTCTCCGCCCTTCCGGACACTGAGATAATAAAAGGAGTACGCAGAGCTTTCTACCACATTTTTATAAAAGTCGGATTCCAGTTCGTCCAGGCGCTTGTGCAGGGCAGTGATGGCAAGGACAGAAAGCTGGGATGACGGCAGGAAGTAGTTTAAGGCAGCCTCTGCAGAGAAAAGCTGTAGCACACCAACCTGGTCATAGGTTTCTGCTTCAAAGAAGCAGGGGTCCGTTAGTTCGGCTTTGGTTTCGTCACTTAAAGCAACGGTGGCAAGGGCGTAGCCGAGCATTTCTGCTTTCTTGGTGTTGCCGTTGCGCCGCTGTTCATTCATGGCTTCTACCATGGACAAAATGTCCTGATCCGCAGGCGCAGCCTTTTTTGAGGTAAAAATTTTAATATCTCTGTCGTCCTTGTTCATGGGAACTCCTTATTTTGCAGCCGCAGCTTCCGCTTCCTTAGCGGCTTTGGCTTCGGCTTTCTTTTTGGCGCGGCGCTGTTTTGCCTGATATCCGAGAAGGAGGGACAGGTCATCGTCCGGGGTAGCTTCCGAACAAAGCGCGGTGGCCGATCTGTTATACAGACCATGGAAATCAGAACCGCCGGTTACCAGGAGCTTGTGCTTCTTGGCAAGTGCTTTTAGCTGGGTGCGTTCTTCTTCCGTGTGGCTTGGGTGATACACTTCCAGTCCGTCCAGGCCCAGGGCAATAAGGTCTTCCAGAGAATCCATGAGTCCGTCCAGTCCCGGATGGGCCAGAACGGCAATGCCGCCGGCGTTGTGAATTTCTTCAATAACTTCTGCCGGAGCCGGGTACTTTGGCTGTACCAGAACGTTGTCCGGGCTGTCCGGATCAAAGAGGGAGTGGTACAGGTCTCCGTAAATGCTGGTGGTATATCCGCATTCCATAAGAGCGTGCATGATGTGCTCTTTGTAAATATTGGTGGATCCTGCAGCGCATTTCAAAACCAGTTCGGAGTTGATGGGATACTTGTGGGAAACCTTGCCGACCATTAACTGGGATGCTTTCCGGCGAGCCAGTGAATTGCGGCGGCAGAGTCCTTCCAGCCGATCCGGGTTTTCTGCAAGATAACATAATATAAATACATTTTTCTGCTTGTCCTGATCAAAAGCGGAAAGTTCCACGCCGGGAATGACGGTAACACCGTGACGTTTACCGATGATTTTACCGCGGACCGTACCGGCCTGGCAGTCATGATCGGTAATGGCAATGGTTTCTACACCGCTTCTGTTGGCAAGCAGGATAAGATCTTCAATGCCTAAGGAACCATCCGAAAGACGGGTGTGACAGTGTAAATCTGCTGGCATGAACGGGTCCTCCCCTTTCAAAAGAAGTGTCTAATAGTTACAAAAATATTATAGTATATTTGGATAAAAGGATGCAAGGGAATTTGCTTGCAAAGAAAAATAGTCTATGCTATACTATCTTTTCCTTTATTAGTACTGTTAGAAACGCACAGAGGAAACCGGTAGATTTTGCAAATGTTTTGAGAAAAATCACCAAAGAGCGGCATGAATGGCGGATTTTCCGCTGTTAGTGGTCTCACATCTGTGAAAGGGAACTTTTTCAAAAAGAAGAAAAAACAAAGTTTTTGAAAAAAAGTCTTGCAAAGTTGCTGATAGTCTGATATAGTATATCTCGTTGACGCAGTCGGTGTTTTTAGCGATGAGGGTCCACCCGTTCCCATCCCGAACACGGCAGTTAAGCTCATCAGTGCCGAAAATACTTGGGGGGCAGCCCCCTGGGAAGATAGGGCAATGCCGACATCAACAAAGGTAACCAGCCAGAAGGCTGGTTATTTTTATTTATGTCGTTTTTTGGGCTTGCCGCTGGTGGGGAACCAGTGGTTAAGGGCCGGTCAAAATAGGAAAAACAGAAGAAGATTAGAACCGAACCAG
The DNA here is from genome assembly GCA_963620745.1 of Muribaculaceae bacterium. Lineage (GTDB taxonomy): Bacteria > Bacillota > Clostridia > Oscillospirales > Acutalibacteraceae > RUG420. The sequence continues at coordinate 30,466 of CAVFBE010000036.1, forward strand.
GGGTCTTTTGGACCTCTGGTTCTTTTTTTATTTTCTTTTCCGGGTCGGTAGGGTTTAATGGGGTCATCTCTTAAAGGAGGACGGACTCATGAAATGGAAAATAGGCCTGCTGGATTCCGACACGGAATTTACCACACGGCTACAGGACGCGTTTGAAGAACAGTATCCAAATGAAATTGATTTTTCTGTTTTTTCTACCTTTGACCAGGCCGTTACGGCAGCGGAAAAGCTGGATCTGCAGTTATTACTGGTGGAAGACGGTCTTTATCTGAGTGGTACTGCCGCCTGTCCTATTTTATTGCTGTGTACCCAGACCGGAGTAGATTATGAGCCGGAAGACCACGCGTACCGAAAGGTCTGCAAATACAAAAGCGTAAGTGACTGGTACAGCCTGTTCTGCTCTTACTGCAGAGGAAGGTTCGCTGCCGATTGGGGCAGAACAGCGGAGCTTTCCGGGGCAGGGCACATGACGCTGTGCCTGTTTCTTTCCGGAGGCGGCGGGACCGGTACCAGTACCGCTGCTGCCGCCTTCGCCATGCATTTGGCGCGGAGCAGAAAAAAGGTGGTCTATTTGAATTTTGAACCCTTTTCCAGTACAGAGCAGTTCTTTATTGGAAACGGAAATTATGACATGGATGACATCATTTTTTCTCTCCGCAGCCGGAAATATGAATTAAACACGCTACTGCGTCATGCCCTCTGCCGGGACACCTCCGGCGTTTACTTCCTTACGCCCTGCAGCTCTGTATCAGACTGGTTCTCTTTAACCGGAGAAGAAATTCTGCAGATCTGTGATGCCATTACCAAAAACTTAGGGGACAAAACCTTTTTGGTTTTAGATATGAATGCCGATGCCACAGAAGCGTTTGTATTGCCGTTTTTGTATTCCAAAAGGACGGTTCTGGTAGCCAATGGGGAAGTGCTTGGCAATGACAAAGTGGAACAACTTTTAACTGCACTGCCACTCCTTTGTAATCTGACCGCCTTTGAAGTAGCGCGGAAAACTCAATTACTTTATAACCGCTTTGAACGGGTCGGCGGACAGCTGCTGGATCTGCCGGAAATCGGAAAGCTGGGTGGCATTAACCGGACAGAAGCTGACTCGCCAAGAAGTTTAATGAACACGCTGGCGGATCTTGGGCCGTTCCAACGGTTGGAAGAGAGCCTTTATGTTTGAAAAAATCCGGCGGGAACTTTATACCGAAGGGAATCTGGGTGCGCTGAGCAACGAAGAGTTGTACCAACAAATCAAGAAGCTCTTTTTAATGCAGGAGCAGAATCGGCAGTTACCGCTGGCAAAACAGATTGCGTTTGTAGATCAGATTTACAGTTCGCTTCGGGGATATGGGGCCCTGGATCAGCTTTTTTATGATGAAACCGTCTCTGAAATCATGATCAATCATTTTGATGAAATTTATGTAGAGCGGCAGGGAACCGTCAGCCGTAGCTCCCTGCAGTTTGAAAATGAAGCGGAGTTAGAGCAGACCATACAGCGGATTGTCAGCAGAAGCGGCCGGGAAGTCAATCAGGCAAAGCCGATTGTAGATACACGGCTACCGGATGGTGCCCGAGTCAACGTGGTGCTGCCGCCCATATCTTTAAACGGGCCGGTGGTTACGGTCCGTCGTTTCCCGAAAGACAAAATTACCATGGAGAAGCTGATTGCCTGGGGCTCTATTACGGAAGAAGCGGCGGAATTTCTAAAACGTTTGGTGCGTTGTCGGTACAACCTGTTTATCAGCGGCGGAACCAGTTCCGGAAAAACCACATTTTTAAACGTCCTTTCCGACGAAATTCCACCGGAAGAACGCATTATTACCATTGAAGATTCCGCAGAGCTGCAAATCCGCGGCCTGCCGAATCTGATCCGGCTGGAAACACGGAACGCCAACGCCTCCGGGGTTGGCCGGGTTTCCACGCAGGACCTGATCCGGACCTCCCTGCGGATGCGGCCGGATCGCATTATTGTAGGAGAAGTTCGTGGTGCGGAAGCACTGGATATGTTAAATGCCATGAATACGGGACACGACGGATCCCTTTCCACCGGCCATGCCAACAGCTGTTATGACATGTTAAGCCGGTTAGAAACCATGGTATTACAGGGGAATGCCGGATTGCCGCTGGTGGCAATCCGACAGAAAATAGCGTCCTCTTTGGACGTGATTGTACATTTGGGGAAATTAGGGCCAAAACGGCAGGTTATGGAAATCTGTGAAATGGATGGTGTGCAAAACGGGGAATACCAGTTGCGATCCCTGTTTTGTCTGCAGAATGGAGTTCTGACCTGCGTAGAGTCTGCACTGAAGCATGACTATAAGTTAAAGCTGTATGGGGAAGAACCGGATGAAACAGGAAAAAATAAAACGGAACAAAACGAAGCGGAACGCAGCCATTCGGAACAGGAACAAGTTATTTCTGAGCAGGAAGAAGGCGTTCCGGAATCAGGCGGGCGTTCAGGAACCCCTGGCCTGGGTAGGGCCGGAGCCAGAGAAGCTGGTAGCAGAAAGGCAGCAGCAGAGCAATCAGCATCAAAAGCAAAAGGCGCAGAAGCGGGAACTGGAGCTGTTTAAACCGGAGAGCGGGCCGAAAAAAAGAACGCAAATAAGAACGAAAAACAAGACGCAAGAGCGGCCGCAGTTAGCGCTCCTGAAAAAGCTGGTCATAACCCGCTCCTGCTGCGGAAAACAGTTTGGCATGAAACAGGCAGGTCTTGGTTTTCTGCTGGGAATGCCGCTTGGCTTTTTGACCGGTTATATTTTATTCCAGCGGCTTCCTTTAGAACTGGTATTGCTCCTGGTTGGTGGTCTGATTGGTGCCCGCGTCTACCCGGCTTTTCTGATAGAAAAGCGGGAACAGGCGTTCCGATTACAGTTTTGTGACTATTTGGATGCGGTCAGCATGTCTCTTGCCTGCGGGCGGAACACATATGACACCTTTTTAAGTGCCAGTGCGGATATGCGGACGCTTTATGCAGAGGATGCCCCAATCTGTCTGGCCGGGGAATATATTGCAGGAAATCTGATGGCCGGAGAACCTCTGGAGTCTCTTTTGGAAACAGTTGCAAAAGAGAGCCATTGTGAAGATGTGGAAACCTTTGGGAATGTCTATCTGATTTGTGAGCAGGCCGGTGGAAATCTGAAACAGGTTGTGGATCAGAGCCGGAATATGCTGACAGAAAAAATTTCCATAGAGGCAGAAATCAGTGTTTTATTGGCGGGCCCCAAAAATGAACTTTATGTCATGACCGGGATGCCATTGGTTATCCTAACAGCAATGAAATTACTGTCTACGGATTTGTTTACGGCAGAACACTTGGCAATCAATCTGGTTGCTTTGGCGTTATTCACTTTTGCCTTTTTACTAGGCCGGAACATGGTGAAAATAAGGGTTTAAGAAAATGACAATTGCAGGAAAAGTATCCATATTACTTCTGGCAACCGGCTTTTGTTTTCTGGACCTTTTTCTGTTTTTAAAGCAGAGAAAAATGGGATGGAAAACAACCGGTCTGAAGCAATTTGTATTAGAAGACCTCTTTTTCTTAGGAGAGGGTCTTCATGGAAAAATGCCGTGGAAAGAAAAGCAGGATACGCAGCGGAAGCACTGCCTGCGGGAATTGTATTCTCCATTACAGGCAGAGGAAATTAACCGGAGCGCTGCTGCTGCTCCGGCAACCTATTTACTGTTAGGTCTGCCCGTTTTGTTCCTTCTGCTTTTCTTTTCGGAAGATGGGCTGTTGTTTCTGTTAGAGCTTTTATTACTTGGCTTTCTTTGCTGTTATTTTGATTTTTGGCTAAAGCAGACCATAACAAAACGGCATGAAGAAATGGAAGCAGCCTTTGCTCCCATGCTGACCAAGCTGGCGCTGATGGTGCAGGCGGGAATTACCGCTTCCGAAGCCTTTCGCCGCGTAGCCTATTCCGCAGAGGGTTTGCTATATGACGAAATGCAACAAGTGGTGAACAACATGAATAACGGGATCAGTATGGAAGAGGCCCTGGATGAATTTGTTCTTCGCTGTCCCCTGCGGGAGGGAAAGAAATTTGCCTCGCTTTTTCAACAGAATCGGAGAAAGGGCGGGCCGGACTTTCCAAACAGCTTAAATGAAATGGCGGGGCAGGCCTGGGAAGAACGGAAAAACAGGGCCAGGACCAAAGGGGAACTGGCCGATCAGAAATTATTGGGACCAACGCTGTTAATGTTCATTGGCATTCTGCTGATGATCATGATTCCGGCGTTTGAAAATTTATTTTGACGGAAGGTAGGAGAACGTAAGATGAAACAAAAATGGCAGAGTTTTTTAATGGACCACCGTGGGGAAGTCAACATTGTGGCAATGGTGTTGTTAATTATTGTGGTAATTGCGCTGGTGGCTATTTTCCGGACCGAAATGACCAGTATTATCAGCACGCTCTTTGATAACATCAGAGAGTCCATGGAGTTAACATGACCTCCCGCTCCGGGTCGGTTCAGGTGGTGGAGTTTTCTTATGTGCTTCCCATTGCGTTTACGGCAGTGGTTGGACTGCTTTATCTGGGCTTTTTGCTCTTCTTTTATACCTATTCCGTTTCCGTTGCCGGAAATTATGCGGAACAGGCCTGTTATTTGGCAGAACAGTCGGACCGGATTTACTGGCAACTGAGTACGGATCCGATTGATGAGGAAGACCGACTCGCCCTGGAAAAGGAGCTTGCCACCAAAATGAAGCGCATGGAGGTGCTGCCGGGCATTTCTTTCCGGACGGCGTTCGCGGAAAACATGGTGGGAACAAAATTTCAGGTAAAGATCAGCTGCAGCTATTTCGGAAAGCAGTTGTTTTCCGTGGTTGCAGACCGAACGGCCTACCACCCCAGAGAATTTGCAAAGAACGTGGATCTGGTAGAACAACTGGCGGAAGAATCGGATCTTCTGAGCCAGATTAAAGAAAAGTACGAACAATATCTGAATAGGGAAAAAGAATATGACAGCACGTAAAGCTTTTCAGGGTTCCGTGTCGTTATTCCTTGCCATGGTCCTTTTGCCAATTTATTCCTGCGTTTACTTCGTCATTGATGCAGCAAGATATGAAGCGGCCAGGGAAAAGGCGGAAGGAGCGCTTGCTCTTTGCGGAAACGGGGCCTTAAACGACTATGATTTTGTGTTAAAAGAGCTGTATGGCTTGTTTGCCATGTCTTCCGATCAGGAAAAAGAAGAACAGCGGATTGGAAACCTGTTTGGAAATTCCGTGGATGCCTATGGAGCGGGACAGCAGAATATGATTAGCACTTCCGTGAAGAGTTTTTCTCTTTCGTTTCCTGCCGAAGCGTCTTTAGCAAGGCCGGAAGTGTTGGAACGCTACATGGTGGATTACATGAAATACCGGGCGCCCTATCAATTTGCCAGGGGACTCAGCCAGCAGCTTGCGGTGTTCCGGCAAAGTGCAGATGCGGCAACGGTATTGGAAAAAAGCCAGACCTACTACAATGCGCTGTCGGATACGGATGACCGGTTAGCGGAACTCGGGAAATCGGTTTCCGGAGAAACAGATGGTTCTGTTGCGGCAGAAAAGAAAAAAATTGCGGATTTACAGGAGATCATAGACCCGCTCCGCAAAGCGTTAAAGAGCTCTTCCAAGGAAGCGGAAGCGTGGAAATCCGCTATTGAGGAAATGGAAGACGGAGAACTGAAAACGCTATTGTCCGGGAATTACCAGGATGCGGCCGGAGCATTGTCCGAAGA
>CAVFBE010000037.1:0-11966 GCA_963620745.1 Muribaculaceae bacterium
TCCTTGGACTGCACAAACCGCAGGATTTCCCGATCAGAAACAAAGGTAGGGGCGGTTACAAGAACCGCCCCCTCCGGTGGCTTAATGTAAATATGGATGCCCTTAATTGGTTTCTTTTCCACTTTAGCGGTAACGGTTCCAATTTTAATCTGCTCCATTTTCATCCTCTGCATTATGGTTTTGTTTTTTCTTGCGGAGCACGCTTACCCCCCCCGAATTTTTGCTGAGTTTCGGGGCTTTATGGTTTTCTTCGGATGGCAGGGTTACCACAAAACAGGTGCCGCTTTCATCCGAGTAATCCAGGTACAGCTTGCCGTTATGCGCATCTATAATGTTCTTGGCAATGGGAAGGCCCAGGCCATATCCGCCCGGTGTCTGGCCATCCTTTTTCCGGGAATCTTCTACACGGAAAAAGCGATCAAAAATATTCTGCCGACGGTCCTCCGGAATGGGCTGTCCGTCATCATAAACCGTCAGAACCACGTTCTTTTCCGCATTCTTCAGGGTGACAAAAATATTGCCGCCGGGTTCCGTATATTTCAGGGCATTGTCCACTAAAATCATGACCACCTGCCGGATTTTTCCGAAATCCGCAACTACGGTCAGACTGGATTGAATTTCCGATTTCAGGGCAATTTGCCGCTCATAAGCCAGGGACTCTGCGGAAAGCATGACGTCATCTACCAGGTCACTGAAATTAACGGTCTGATAAACCATGCGCTTTTGTGCTTCTTTCCCCTCTGTGCGGGAAAGGCTGAGCATATCGGTTACCAGGCCGGTCATCATTTGGGCCTCTTCCTTGGTGCTTTCCAGCCACTTGCGTTGCTCTTCCGGGGCCATATCCGGGTTAGCCAGCATAATATCCATGTTGGCCAGAATAACCGTCAGCGGCGTTTTCAGTTCATGGGAGGCGTCCGCAACAAACCGGCTCTGATCCTCCATGGACTGCTTAATAGGCGTAATGGACCGCTCCGACATATATTCCGCCATAATGTACAGCATGCCGAAGGCCATCAGTGCCGCCAGGACATACATAATCAGCTGGAAATAAATGTTTCCTTTTTCTTCCGTTAAATCTGCCAGGGCGATGCAGTTATATTTCCCCTTTTGGGTTTTCAGAAACCGCATACTGTAATTGGGAATGCTTCCCTGGTCCTGTGAGGCATTAGCCACATAACGGACGGCACGGGTAATAACAGTTGCGTCTTCCAGTTTGATGGAAGAAGACGCAAATTCAATATTCCCGTCAGCATCCGTAATAACCACAATAATATTTCCGGTATACATAGAGGCAAAGCCGCTCTGTAGAAAATCTACGTCCAACTTCCCTTCCTCCGTTTCCTGAATGGAAACAGAGTTTGTGGCCGCTTTCATGGCATCTAAGGTGCGGGTCTTATAATAGGACTCGGTTACCACAAACAATACAAACACGCCCACCAGAAGGACGATAAAGGTCATGATCATGCTGTCCAGAACAAAGCTTCGCTTTAGTTTCTTCAGCAATTAGTCCTTCACCTCCAGGCGGTAGCCAACGCGGCGCACCGTAGCAATCTGGACACGATCGGATAACTTGGCAATCTTTTTGCGCAGGAAGGAAATATAAACTTCTACATTGTTGTCTTCTACTTCCGCTTCTGCACCCCAGATTTTTACCAGGATATCCTCTTTGGGCACAATGACATTAGGGCTTGAAATCAGCATCCGCATAATTTCAAACTCTTTGGGTCCTAAGCTGAGATTTTTGGTAGGGGATTCCAACGTGTAATTGGACAAATTCAGCTTCAGATCTTCAAATTCCATTTTGTTCAACACAACCGGACCCTGGCGCCGCGAAATAGAACGAATGCGGGCCAGCAATTCATCCGGGATAAACGGTTTGGCAAGATAATCATCTGCACCGGCATCCAGGCCGGCAATCTTGTCTGCAACACCGTCTCTGGCAGTCAGCATGATGATAGGGGTCTGATTGCCTTCCTGCCGCAACTTTCTGGTAATGTCAAGGCCGCTTAATTTGGGCAGCATGACATCCAGTACAATGGCATCATAAATGCCGGTGGATGCATTGTCATATCCGGCTTCGCCATCATGAACTACGTCAACCGTATACTTTTGACTTTTCATGATTTCCCGAAGGGCTTCTGCCAAACGGACTTCATCCTCAACAATAAGAATTCTCATAGGGGAAACCTCCAACTAGGTCTTTAGAAAAATTATAAACGGATTGACACTAAAAAACAATTATGTTACGCTATTTCAGCGCTTGGAGAGGTATCGAAGCGGTCATAACGAGGCGGTCTTGAAAACCGTTTGGGGGCAACCCCACATGGGTTCGAATCCCATCCTCTCCGCCACTAACAATGAAAAGCCCCACTGTGGATGACTCCACAGTGGGGCTTTTTGTTTCTTTTTATGCCTGTAGCAAAGGCTTGTTTTCTATGCTAAACTGAAGGCAGTCAGGCCTGTTCGTCGGCTGCTTTCATGGCAGCAGTCAGCTTCTTTGCAACAAAGACCAGTGCAATTGCGGCAGCAGCCAGGATGGCAGAGCCAATGTAACCGGCTACATAAGAACCTGTGCTGTCATAGAAGCTGGCGCTGATTTTCGGACCAACAAAGGCACCAATACCGTAGCCAATGAAGATCAGGCCGTAGTTCCGGTTGTAGAATTTGGAACCAAACACAGTCTTAACAATGGGAGCAAAGACTACCAGCAGACCACCGAAGGAGAAGCCTACCAGGCAGATGCAGACAATGAAGTACGGCAGGTTATGTGCCACTGTCAGCATGCACATGGACAATCCGTTAATTGCCAGAACAAGAGCCAGGGAATTCCAACCCTTCAGCTTGTCATAAATGAAACCAAATCCAATCCGGCCAAGCATGTTGGCAAGGGTCATGATACTAACGCACATGGCCGCCGTCATGGAGGACTGACCAATCTGATTCTGTGCAATCGGCGAGGTAGCACTAACCATCATGGTACCGGCCGCATTTGCAAAGATAAACATTACTAACATTACCCAGAATACCGGGGTCTTTACCATGGCAGGAATGTTGTAATTCTTGGTGTGAAGCTCACTCGCCTGGGTTGCGGTCGGGGTCCATCCCTCCGGAATCCAGCCTTCCGGACACGGAACAATCATCCATGCCACGGCACCAACGCCAATCAGGAAAATGATGGCCAGGATGCGGCAGGCAGACTGTGCGCCATAAGTGCTGATCAGCCACTGTGCAACCGGGGACATAATGAATGGGCCGCAGGAAGCACCGGCCTGTACCAGACCGGAAATGGAACCGCTCTTATCCGGGAACCACTTCAGTGCTGTCGGCAGACATGCCGGGTAAATGGTACCTGCACCGGCACCGGCCATAATGCCGTAGAACAAATACAGCTGTGGAATAGAGGAGGCAAATCCGGTCAGGAACCAGCCTGCAGCAAAGAAGGCCAGGCCCAGATAAATTGCCACGCGGGGTTGCAGCTTTTCTGCCAGGAATCCACCCGCAAAGCCTACTGCACAGTAAACAAACATATAAATGGTGTATGCCATACTGAATTCGGAGCTGCTCCATCCAAACTGTTCTGTCAGTGGAAGAGCAAACAAGCTGAAAAATGCAGTAGCAGAAGTAAACAAACTTTGAATCCAGACGCCTGCAAATACGCGCCAACGGGTTTTATTGGTAATCTTCATGGTTTGTTCCTCCTTACTGTTGCAATGTGCCAAGGTCAAGTCCAAGGTCGCGGCCGCTGAACTTTCCTGCGGCGCGGCTGGTGCCCAGCCAGTAAACCATGTCAGCAATGTCCTCTACTTCCAGGAACGGAACACTGTCATACATTTCCTGCCAGTTTTGGAAATTCTTTCCGGTCAGGTCATTAATAAACTGTACGTAGCTGTCCGTTTCGCACATCGGCGTTTTTACCTTGGTTGGGCAGACATTGTTAACTACAATTTCCGTGTCTTTCAGTTCCTGCGCCAGCGTCTTGGTCAGGCCGCGGACGCCCCACTTGGCCATGCAATAGGTAGCCAGCTTTGGCGTACCGTACATGCCGGAGGTAGAAGAAATATTGATAATCCGGCCAAAGCCCTGTTTGCGCATATAAAGCGCGGCATACTTGTCCGTACGCCAGGTGCCAATCAGGTCAATATCAATGACTTTTTCCACTTGGGCATCGGTCAGTTCCCAGGTGTATCCAAAGTTAATAACACCGGCATTGGCAATGACAACGTCTAACCGTCCGAAGGTCTCCCATGCTGTTGCAAAAAGCGTCTGCATTTCTTCGTCCGAACAGATGTTGCACTTCACTGCCAGGGCCTTTGCACCGGTTGCTTCAATTTCCGCAACGGTTTCTTTAAAGGTTTCGCCTTCCGGGTCCTGCATGTCGGCCAGAACCACATCAAAGCCATTCTGGGCGTACTTCAGGGCGTGTGCTTTGCCCTGCCCCATTGCTCCGCCGGTAATTAAAACGACTTTCCGTTCCATACGTGTATCCTCCTGTCTCTTTTGTTTCATTTCTATTCGTTATTTTTTTAACGAACTCTTACAAAATCATTATAAGTCCCTTGTTCTACCGGAACAAACGGAACGTTTTTATAGAATCAATCCATATTTTTTATGAATCCCGGAGGTGTTCATCTGTGAACCTGGACCATCTGCGCTATTTTGAAGCCCTGGCGCATTTACAACACTATGGCAAGGCAGCCGAGCAGCTTCATGTCAGCCAACCCAATCTGACCTATGCCATTTCCAAAATAGAGCAGGAATTAGGCGTCCCTTTATTTGAAAAAGCCGGGCGATGTATCCGTCTGACCCGCTACGGACAGGAATTTCTGTATACCGTGCAGTCTTCCCTTACCGCGTTGGACAACGGCACCCGCATTGTGCGGGAAGCAGGACATAACGGCGGTCTTATTCTACTTGGCAGCATCCGCACGTTGGGAACAACACTGGTGCCTTCCCTTATGCGGGAGTTTCAAGAGCAGGCCGTACCTGGGGTCCGTTTTCAGTTGCACAGCGGAACCGGTCTGAGTCAGAATCTGCTGAAAGCAGTAGAGGAAAAACAGTTAGATTTCTGCTTTACTTCCACTGCCGGAGATCCCACCATTCTGGAATCCATTTCCTTTCACCGTGCACCTTTTGTCGTCATTACACCACCGGATCACCCATTAAGTAAAAAAGAAAGCGTTGCATTACAAGAGACGCTCCCCTATCCGCAAATTTTCTTCACCTCCAGCTCCGGCCTGCGCAAAAAGGTAGATGCGCTTTTTTGTGAAATCAATGCGGCACCGGCTATTACTATGGAAACGGAAGAAGATGCGGTCATTGCCGGTTTGGTGGCTGCCGGATTCGGCATTGCCGTCCTGCCGGATGACCCGTTGTTCCAGACCCTTCCGCTGGCGGTTTTGCCTCTTACTGACCCGGACCCCATGCGGATTGCCTATCTTTCCCGGCGACGCGGTGCCTTTCTGCCGGATACGGCAGAACAATTCTGGGAATTCTGTTGCAAGCAGCTTTCAAAGCAATAAAAACCAACAGTTTTGTTGAAATAACACAAATTTGTAGATAAAAACTAAAGTGTTGCAAGTCAAAATAACGATATTGTATAATGAAGCTGTTATTTTTTAGCTTATTAAAGGAGGATTTTTAATGGAATTTAAAACCAATTATCCGTATGTGCTGGTACACGGTATGCTCGGTTACGGCAAAGACGAACTTGCCGACCTGTTTGTACCGTATTGGGGCATGTTGGCCGGAAGCATGCCTGCTTTCCTGAATGACCAGGGCTTTGAAGTTTATGCCCCGTCTGTCGGAAAGTATTCCAGCGCCTGGGACCGTGCCTGCGAACTGTATGCACAGCTGGTAGGCGGAACCGTTGACTATGGTGCAGCCCATGCAGAAAAATACGGTCACAAACGGTACGGCAGAACCTATGAAAAGCCACTGTTTGAAGGCTTCGGCCCGGACAAGAAAGTAAACCTGTTCGGCCATTCCTTTGGTGGTGCCACCATTCGTCTGTTTGCCACGTTAATGGCTTACGGCTCCGAAGAAGAAAAGGCTGCCACTCCGGAAGGAGAACTGTCTGACCTCTTTACCGGCGGCAAAGCAGACTGGATTTATTCCATTACTGCCGTTGCTTCCGTTCACGAAGGAACTACCCTTCTGTACTCTGCCAAAGACGTTATGAGCAAACTGGAAGACGTTACCTATATGCTGGCCAACATCTCCGGTAACAACCTGCTTGGCAAGATTTATGAAAGCCATATGGAGCAGTGGGATCTGATTGAATGTGACAAACCGGGTCACGTAAAAAGTCTTCCGTTCTCTAAAGAAAAGCAACAGAAGATTAAAGCTGCCCATGACAACGTTTGGTATGACCTGACCATGCAGGGCGCCAAAGAAGTTAACGCACTTATTAAGACCCTGCCGAACGTTTACTACTTCTCCTGGCCATGCTGCAAGACCACACAGAGGTTTGCTTCATTGAAGCCACGCCAGACTCCGCGTCTGTCCATGTGCCCGCTCTTCTGGCCTATGTCCCGCTCCATTGGTAATTACAGCAAAAATACCGTAGACGATTATCCAATTGACGAACACTGGCTTCGCAATGACGGTCTGGTTCCAACCATTTCCGAAACCGCACCGCTTGCAGAACCGCATATGGACCTACATGACCTGAAAGGGGAACCACAGCCAGGCATGTGGTATGTATATGACACCATGCCGTATGATCACCTTGGCGTTATCGGTGGCTTCCTGCCTCCAACCAGTGCCAAAGAGCTGCAACCTCTGTATCTGAACCACTGCAGAATGATTAACCAGCTTGGAGAAAAGAAATAAGCTTTTCTAAAAAATAAACCCCTGCGTGTGCAACACGCGGGGGTTTTGATGATAAAAAAGCGGCCCGCCCTGGGCCGCTCTTTTACTAATTTCTAATGGCAGGCAGCAGATTTTATAACGAATCCGTTTCCAGGTCTTCTTCCAAATCCTTCATAACCACCTGAAAGTCTCTGCCATCTGTTTCCACCAGTTTCAGCTCCGGAAGCAGAATCTGCTTACCTTTGTTTACCACAAAGGCGGTAACAGAATTCTTCGTACAGGAAACCTGAAACTCCAGTTTGACACAGTTGTTCTCCAGATATTGGAAAGATTTTCCATCATCTGAGAAAAATTTAGCAGTAAAGTTACCTTCCTTTACAGGGTATACAGTAAACACTGTTTTCTCCTCTGCATGATACGTGCAAAGCCCAGTATCTACAGGGAATACGGCACCTGCGCGTACAAAGTACGGGACCGGTTGGTCAGCCGGAACCGGCAGGGTGACGGTCTGTCCGCCGGCGTAATAGGTTCCGTTGCTCTGTAAGTACCAGTCATCCTCTGCCGGCAGGTAAACGGAGACGCCGGCGGCTCCTTCGTCAAGGACGCAGGAGGCCAACAGGTCCCGTCCAACAAGGAAGTCTGTGGTATTTACGTCTATGGCTGCATCGCCATAATAAAGGAAAGTGGGCGCCTGCATGGGCACGTCTTCTTCCACGCTGTTGTAAGCGCAGTTATATAAATATGGGATCAGGCTGCGTCTTTGCCGCAGGATGGCCTTGGCACCGGGCAGTGCATCCGGGTAACTCCATGGCATGGTTGCCGAGCCATCCCCATTCCAGGAATGAATGGTAAAGCGGGGCTCAAAGACACCGTGCTGCATCCAGCGAAGCAACAGCTCTTCCGATGGCATATTGCCGGAGAAGCCGCCAAGGTCATGCCCATAGAAATAAAAGCCGGACAGGGACATGGTCATGCCCACATAGTGGCAGAACCGCAGGTCATGGAAGGACGTAAAGTTGTCCCCGGACCAGGTTTGTGCCAAACGGCGTACGGCACTGCTGCCGCTGCGGGTAGACAGGAACGGACGGTTTTCCGGATCCTTTTTCCGCTGTGCCTGGTAGGACGAAAGCACCATCAGGTAAGTCAGGATGGGACGAATCCGGCATGCCGGTACCGTTTTTCCGTTAAAGCCGCAGGCTATAGCGTCCGTTGCCTTAATATCAAATTCGTTATTGTCATTCCAGGTGGCGTCTATGCCGAAGTCCAGCAGTTTTTCCTTTACCTGGCCGTTCCAGAACGCAAAGCCCTCCGGATTGGTAAAGTCAATGTAACTGCCTACCCCGTCCCAGAACTGCGTAACATAGGGCGTGCCGTCCGGATTCTTCACAAACAGGCCCTTTTCCGCAAGCTCCGCATACATGGGATGCGACGTCAGGAAAGCCGGTTTAATATTCGGAATCAGATGGACCCCTTCCTGCAAATAGGAAGCAATGAAGGCCTTGGGGTCCGGGAATTTTTCGTAGTTCCAGTGGAAGACACATCGCAGATTGTCAATGGAGGTGTAGCCGGAGGACAGATAAAAGGCCTGACAGCTGATATCCAGTTCCTGCAGCTTGTCTAAGAAGCCCTGCATCTGTTTCTGGGCGTCCGGGGCGTCCGTATAAGCCATGGTGCTTCCACAGTAGTCAAAGCTCCACTTTGGCGGGAAGGCCTGCTTACCGCAAAGGCGGGCATACTGTTGTAAAATGGAAAGCTTGCTGCCAAAGAATACGTAGTAAACTAAGCAGTCGTCTTCCGTCTTGAAATACTTGAAATGGCAATAGTAATTGTTAATTTCCCGGCCGAAGTCCACGAAGGACGTGTCCGACGTATCATAGTAAATACCATAGGCACCTACGGAGTTTTCGCAGAGATAAAACGGTACGTGCTTATACAACGGGTCTGTGTTGGCCGCGTCAAAGCCCATGCTGTCCGCTGTTTCAATGCGGTAAACCTGGCCGACTTTGTTAATGGGGCCGCTCTTGTCCCCTAAGCCAAAAATGTGTTCCCCGTCTTCTCTGGCGATGTAGTGGTAAGAGCCGTTTCCGAACTCTCCTTCCAGATTATAGGCAAGGGGCTCCCGGTCCGAAAACAGAAGGGTCTCCTCCTTCTCATAAGACAAAAGGAAATTGGTTAAATCAAGATGAACGGTAATACCGCAGTCTAATACAAAATGCTCTTTCCCCGCTTCTGTTTTCACGGCGGGCGCCACACACTGCAGGCCCTGCAGGGACAGACGGTCCCTGCCGTGGGGCAGCAGGTCATTATCCGGATCTACGGTGAACGTGGGCAGCAGGTCGGCGTCATCCCGGAACAGGGCAACGCGCATGGCACTGCCGCTGATAAAGTCCAGATGGGCATTCATGCCGTCTGCATGGTATTCCCTGTGGGTATCGGTCTGTTTTGTCAGTTGAAACACATGATGGAATTTCATTAGATTGATGCACCACCGTTTACTGTATTTTTCAGAAGCTCTTTCTTATTCCAGGCTTCTTCTTTTGTAGTTTCACCAAAGGACATAACCTTTTTGGCGCCCGGCTCCCAATGCGGAATGGCATTGCAATTCGGGTTGCCGTTTCTGGCAAAGGCCATAAAGGCTTCGGCCAGCTGATCTGAAATTTGGTAGTCCACGTCTTCAAACGGGCGCCAGTTCCGCTCTAAGGTGGAAAAGGCATACAGCAGATCTGCAGAGTGCCATGCGCCCTTTTCATCTCCGGGCAAAGAGCGCGCAAAGTAGTAAATATAGCAAGGGCTGGCTTTGTCTGCCGCCACCCACTTTTTGTCTATTTTCTGCAAAACAATAGGCACCATATCATTCTTGGTAACTCCAAACAGCTTTGGCAGTTCCGGAATGGTGTGCTTGTTAAATCCTTCTTTGGTAATGATGGTGCCGTCACAAACCGGCAGGGTGTACAGCATGCTCATCATTTTGTAGTCTTCCTTGCAGGCCTTATTCCAGGCGCGGTACAGCACTTCTTTG
Source organism: Muribaculaceae bacterium (assembly GCA_963620745.1). Lineage (GTDB taxonomy): Bacteria > Bacillota > Clostridia > Oscillospirales > Acutalibacteraceae > RUG420. The sequence goes on from CAVFBE010000037.1 coordinate 9,830, forward strand.
TCCGCTGCCTTCAGTTCAAAAATGTCTTTACATCCGGCGTTTTCAATAATCTTGTCCCAGAAGGCTCTGGTCTTTTCCGGTGTCAGCGGCTTTGCCAAGAAGCGCTGCATACCCGCGCCGCTCATCAGGACGGCACCGGAAAACCAACCCTTGCAAAGCGGATTGGACAGATGAATGTCTACGCTCATGGCGCCCGCGCTTTGCCCGGACAGCGTAATCTGTTCCGGGTTGCCGCCGAATGCGGCAATGTTGTCCTTAATCCAACGAAGGGCTTCCACCTGATCATACAGGCCAAAATTGCCGCAGCGGCCCTGTTCATCCGTCAGATCCGGATGCGAGCAGAAACCGTACGCGTTCAGCCGGTAATTTAAGGAAACAAAAATAATACCGTTTTTGGCAAAATGACTACCATCAATCTGTGCTTCATTGGAACTGCCGCCCGTAAAGCTGCCGCCGTGAATATACACAAAGACCGGGCAGTTTTCCGCCTGCTTTGGTGCGTAAATATTCAGGAACTGACAGTCTTCACTGTAGGTGAATTCCAAGCCGTCCCGAAATTCGTAATGATAAAATGGGTTGACGGTGGCGTCGTCATCAAAGCCCCGGTGCTGATAGGAGCACTCTTTAAAATGGGTAGCGTCCAGCATACCGTCCCAGGAGGTAACGACTTCCGGATACTGCCAGCGTCCGGCGTTAGCGTATTTGATGCCCAGGAATTCCCGGTGATCTTCCAGGTCCAGTCCTTTCAGCGCGCCGCACTTTGTTACAAGTTCTACTGTGTTCATAACTTCTTTTTCCTCCGAAAAAATACATACAGATATATACTATACGGCACGTTCCTGCAGCGTCAATCAGAGCATTTGCCAAAATTTGTACTGACAATTGTACGAAAAGAAAACTTGACAAACAGGGCAGAAAAAAGCCATGGCAGAGGGCCCGTTTTCAGGGCGTTCCGCCATGGTTTTCCTTATTTTTTTCTGATCCTTTTCCCGGCGATTCAGCTTTTAAATAACTTCCGAGTAGGCACCCAGGAAGGTAAAGTCAAATTCGTCATCAAATTCACCCAGGAGTTTCAGCACCCGTTCGTCTGCCACACTGGCATCCAGGTCAAAGTAGAACAGGAATTCAAAGTCTTTTCCGGGTACCGGACGGCTTTCCAGCTTGGTTAAGTTCAGGCCAAGCGCAGAGAACCGGGACAGCACGCTGTACAGGGCCCCCGGCTTATGGGACAGGCTGAACATCAGACTGACTTTGTCCGCACCCGGATAAACCTGCATGTCCTTGGAAATACAGATAAATCTGGTGTAGTTGTTGTCATTGTTCTGAATGTCATCGGTTAGGTTGGTTAAGCTATACAACGAAGCGCAGTTCTTGGAAGAAATGGCAGCCACATCCGTGCGCGGACTTTCGGCAACCATTTTGGCGGCTACGGCGGTGTTTTCACAAGCCGTGACCTTGACGCCTTCCAGGGACTTTAAGAAGTCACTGCACTGGTCAATGGCCTGCTGATGGGAGAAGATTTCCTTTACGTCAGCCAGCTTGGTGCCCTTCTTGGCCAGCAGGTTATGGTCAACCCGCAGTTTAATGCTTCTGGCAATGTAGAAGTTGTGCTTTTTCATCAGGTCATATACTTCGTTGACCGAACCTGCAGTACTGTTTTCAATAGGTAAAACACCAAAACGACAAAGGCCCTGTTCTACGGCCTGAAAGACTCCATGGAAGCTGTTGACATACAAGATGTTCGGCAACGTAAAGAGCTTGTCACAGGCATTCTGGGAATGGGCACCTTCAATTCCCTGGCAGGCAACAATGGCACGGCTTGGGAACACCGCCTCCGTCTGTTCCATGGCTGCCGCAATATCCGTCGGCAGCTTGGAGCCGGAACCGATAATCTGCTGTTGGTATTCCCGGCTGACATCAAAGATGGCGTGGTATAAAACCTGTACATAACTTTCCAGATCCGTTCCGGCTAAATCGCAGACGGAATTTAAGATTTCTCGCTCCCGGCCACGGTTATACACCGGCAGGTTCTGGCCCTTTTTGGCCACGGCAATTTCCTTGGAAAGCTCCATTCTATCCTGAAACAGCTTGACCAGCTGCTCATCAATTTCATTAATCTGATTACGTGCGTCCTGTA
>CAVFBE010000038.1:0-12984 GCA_963620745.1 Muribaculaceae bacterium
AAAAAATGAAATATGTGATAAATGATAAAAAATATCATTTTAGATCCGCATTTGATACAGAAACCGGTACCTATGTTAGAACTGGTATTTTGGATAAGGACGGCAAGGATACAGGTAAAGACCCTTTTATGGCATCTTTTCCACATTTGATTGATGTGGGGGTTATGGGACATTGTATTCATGGTAAGACAGGGCTATGTGCCAAGGCTGGTATTGGGTGCTACCAAAGTGGTTTATTGGTAGAACAGCCCAATATGACGGTTGAGGATTTTAAATGGATTGCCGAACAGTGTAAGGGCAGATGCAATCAGCTTGCATTTGGGGGCCGAGGAGATCCAGATCAACATGAGCATTTTGAGGAACTTCTTAGAATTGCTAGAGCAAATAATCTAGTACCTAACTTTACTACGTCGGGATATGGCTTGACACCTGAGCTGGCTGAAATTTGTAAAAAATATTGTGGGGCTGTGGCTGTAAGCTGGTATCGGAGTGGCTATACAGTAAGGGCAATTCAGATGCTGCTTGAAGCGGGAGTAAAGACTAATATACATTATGTGTTGGGTAAAAATAGTATAGATGAAGCCTTAGATAGATTAAAAAAGAACGATTTTCCGGAGGGTATTAATGCCATAATTTTCTTGTTACATAAGCCGGCTGGTCAAGGAACTAAAGAAAATATGCTTTCCCCAGATGATCCGAGAGTTGCAGAGTTCTTTGCAGAGGTTGAAACAAGACATCCATTTAAGGTTGGAATGGATAGCTGCAATGTTCCCGGTGCAATCAATTTTTGTAAATATGTCATGCCAGAATCGTTAGATACTTGTGAAGGCGGACGATACAGTTGTTATATTAGTGCGGATATGATCATGGTTCCTTGCAGTTTTGATCAGAAGAAACAATATGAAGTTTCTCTCAGAAAAATGAGCATTGAAGAAGCTTGGAACAGTAAGCCATTTGAACAATTCAGGAAACGTATGCGAACGGCATGCCCTGATTGTGATAAAAAAGAACTTTGTATGGGTGGCTGTCCACTCATGCCAGAAATTGTTTTCTGCAAGAAGACAGAGAGAATAATTTTGTAGGAGGATACACCATGAAAATTAGAACTGATTTTGTTACAAATTCGAGTAGTAGTTCATTTGTACTTGAAATTGGAATCCAACTTGTTGATGGACGCCAGGTTGAATTTAGTGCCACTGGAGGAACTGGTGAGACAGGGAGAATTGACTATTTCGATGGTGATGCAATAGTAACTGTCAGCCCGAAACAGTTAGCAACAGCGGCAAATGTGGAGGAAATGATAAAACTTCTTACAGATGGAGTGACAGATGGAGATTTGGAAGAGGACGACAGGATAGAAAAAATTTTTGAAAAATCAAACCCCCGGAAAAGTGACTGGGATATGGGACTTTTGGATTGGGGATTTTTTGACGAAGAAGAAGGTGAAGAAGAAATACAAATTTATGATGCATATGATTTCATAAAAGAAATACGAGCTAATATTAAGTCTATGGATGATATCAAAAGTATTACGATAACCGGAAACGAAGAAAATGATGTTTCTTACAATAGAACATATACCTATGAAAGAAAAACTGGAAAATATTATGGAGTAGAGGAAGGCTGCGAGTTTTACAAGGATGGTAGCTCAGGGGGAGACTTAAGGTTTGATTTGAGTGGCTGTGATATTGAAACACATAAAAATGATTAGGATGGCCGATTATTGTTTGAAAAATATTACTGGTTTGAAAAAGGAAATGGGATGCGATAATGCAAGAAATTAAATGCCCAAACTGTGGAGAAGTATTTCAGGTTGATGAGTCCGGGTATGCACAGATAGTACAGCAAGTCAGAGATGAAGAATTTGCCAAAGAACTTGAACGCCGTGAACAAGAACTGAATCAAAAAAAAGAAAACGATATGACTATTGCCAGAATAGAGCAGGAGAAAAGTCACAACGAAGAATTATCGAAAAAGGATTCGGAACTTGCCGAAAGGGATCGCGAAATTGAGCACTTGAAAGCTCAACTTGATAAGGCCAATACAGAAAGAAAACTCGCAGTAACAGAAGCTGTCCAAGAAAAGGAAAAAGAACTTTCTGATAAGACTACAGAAATTGTTGAACTTAAAGGACAACTTTCGAGCAAGGAAACCGAGCACCAGTTAAAAGAAAAGTCCATTAAAGAGCAATATGAAGATAAGCTTAAACAAAAAGACGAGCAAATTGAATATTACAAGGACTTTAAAGCTCGTCAATCAACCAAGATGGTGGGAGAAAGTCTTGAACAGCATTGCATGAACGAGTTCAATTCTATTCGCATGACAGCATTCCCGACGGCTTATTTTGAAAAAGATAACGATGCAAAAACCGGAAGCAAAGGAGATTTTATATTCAGAGAAACTTCGGTAGATGGCACAGAGTTTATATCTATCATGTTCGAAATGAAAAATGAGATGGATAAAACAGCTACAAAGCATAAAAATGAGGATTTCTTTAAGGAACTGGATAAAGACAGGAAAGAAAAAGGCTGTGAATATGCAGTGCTGGTTTCTCTTTTGGAGATGGATAATGATTATTACAACAACGGAATTGTAGATGTATCTTACCGCTACGACAAGATGTATGTTATTCGTCCGCAGTGCTTTATTCCGATGATTACACTGCTTAGAAATGCTGCACTTAATTCGTTGAAATATCAGCAAGAACTGAAAATAGTTAAAAATCAGCAGCTTGATATTATGCACTTTGAAGAAAATATGCAGGTATTTAAAGATGGCTTTGCGAGAAATTATGAATTGGCATCTCGCAAATTCAAGGATGCAATTGACGATATTAATAAAACAATTAAAGCACTTGAAAAAACAAGAGATGATTTAATGTCATCCGATAGAAACCTGCGACTTGCCAATGATAAAGCACAGAATTTGAGCATAAAGAAACTTACAAAGAATGCTCCGTCTGTTAAAGCAATGTTTGATGATCTAAACAACGAAGACTAATTGAATGTGGGGTTCTTGCATTGAAATGAAAGCTCTTTCAGTAGTAAGCAATTTTCAATGAACGTATGCTGTTAGTATGATTTATCAGACACGAAAAGTGCTGCATATTAAAAGGGAATAGTCATGAAGAATGTGTTTGGAATTGAAATGAATTGGGTCCAGCAACTTTTAGCAATCACCACAATCACCTGCGTCCTGCTTTCTACCTCCGGGTGTGGCTGTCAAAAGAAGGAAGAAAGCCGAATCGCAGAGGAAAAGAGTGACGCCCTTGTTTCCGGTGTCAGCACGTACATGGACGGGGACGTCACCCTGGAATTTGATGAGGAAACGGGCAAGGCCGTTAGTTACAGTGACCAGGCCATTTATGGCATTGGCGATTCAGGCCTTATATATGCAGACAATTGCCTTTACCTTTTCCTGACGGCAGACACTATCAACCAGCATCCGGAGGTTTTCTGCTTTATGCTGCCGCCAAGTGGTGCTTTTGATGAGCGGCTGGCTTTGTGTTACAACCCGCTGATTACGACGGGAAAAATAAAGACGCTGGAAGACCGCAAACGGCTGGAGGGTGATTATACAGGCGCCTTTGATTTGTACGGGACCTACACGTTTACAACCAATGAGCAGAACCAGCTGGTTAAGGTTACATACACGGAGGGCAGTTACACGACCGAATGGGAGTATTCCTATGATGAGGCTGGGCGGCTAATCTCGTATGGTGGCATATCTCTGGCATATGATGCCGACGGGAAGTTGGTTTCTGTTGGGTCAGAAGATAGGTATAGTTTCCAGTACCAGGATGGTCGGCTTGTGTCTGCTTCGGTGATCCTTTCGGTCTTTGATGGAAGTGTTTCATATAAATATGCATATGACTCGGTAGGCCGGGTTTCCTCGGTTGCGGCAAAGTATGATTTTGTTGAGAAGCGTGACCCGGAGGATGATCCGCTGACCTATCAGGGAAGCAGTACTTACCATGTGGAATACAATGATGATGGCAGCTTGAAAGTGGTTGAGGCTACTGCTGACGGCATAGGAGTGTCTAATAATTATGGGTATAGTTATGTGGGAGACGGGCCTACGGACCATACGCATCAGATTCCTGCCGGAAAGTGTGGTTATGTTTGCTCTGTTTGCAATCAAACGGTTTTGCGCCCCAATGCAACTACGACTGTGGGGTGCTCAAGATACCAGCATGATTGCAAAGTTACCCATGAAACAGCACTTAAGACAGAAACATGCCACTATTGCAAGTCCACATATCAGTGTGAAGAAGTGACAAAACACGAGATAAGCCCTTGCTCCATCTGCGGAGCAAAGGCAGATCAATCTTATTATGAGGACCCGGATACTACGTGCCCGGTATGTTATCACCGGCTTGATGGAAGTGTTAATCCAGATGGAACTTCATCTGGAAACAAACTGGTAAAGCAAGGGGAAAAAGAAGGCTACATTGCCTTTATCTATTGCGGAACACCGTATTGGGCAGACACCAGTAAGCCTTATTCCTGCACCTATCCAAATGGCGAAGTCATTAACACGTATTCTGTTTATAGATATTCCAGCCCAGTGGACGGAACGGTGGAATTTGACTATCCGATTGGTGCTGATGGAATAGACGGATACGTTTATGAAGGAAAATACAAAGGCTGTATTACCTATGGGCATATGGGGTATTACTTTGTGCGGGACTTGGATGGAAATGATGTGCTGACGCTGTATTCGGTGTCTTGAGAAAGTGGATGTGTCCTGCATAAACTATGAGCTAAGGCCTTCTCTGGCTGTGGCTGCCAAAAAAAGGAAGAAAGCCAAATCGCAGAGAAGAGAGGGACAACATTGCTTCCGCAGAAAAAACAACAGCCAGGATCTGCTTCTGGCTGTTGCTTAAAACTCATAATGGGTCCACATGCTGATAATCTTCACGGTTTGTTCTTTATCCAGAACTTCGTAAACAAGGCGATGCTTAATGTTAATGCGTCTGGAGTAAGCGCCTTGAAGAGTTCCGACCAGCTTTTCGTAAGGTGGGGGTGTCTGATACGGATTATTCCTGAGAACTTCTATCAAAGATTTGGCCTTGCTGTCTAACTTTGCGGCTTTTAACTTAGGTATGTCTGCTGCTGCCTTTTTTGTGTAAACAATTGTATAACTCACCAGTCTACCTCATTTTCCTGCAGGCACTCATCCAGGGGCGTTTGCAGGCCCTCTTTTATTTTTTTCTGTTGTGCTGGAATAGAGGAAAGGTACAGAGTTTCCATCAGTCCGTTGTAATCTTCTTCACTGATTACAACGGCATTTCCTTCTTTGGTACTGATATTTACTGGCTCATTATACTTAATTGTTTGTTCTAAAAGACCGAAAATATTCTTTCTGAAATTGGTAATGTTGGTGTTTAGCATGGGAGAATCCCTCCTTATCTACATGTACATTATAGTGTACGTTTTCGAGGCCGTCAATAGGGTACTCTATGAAGTTGCTTACTTCCACCAATACTCTTTCACCGACTCCGGCAGCAGTTCGCACAGTGCGGCTGCTGCCGTTTCCGGCGTCAGCGAAAATTTGCCATAGACCCAGTCCTTGTACATGTAGGAAACGCCGCGGCAGAAGACTTCCACCTGGAGCTTCTCCACCTCGGTGAAGCCTTCGCCGCCGCGGTTGCATTTGGTAACCGCTTCCGCAAAGGAGTAGGAGTATTCAAAAATGTAATTCATAAAGGAGTTAAAGCCGGTGGACTCAAATGCGTATTTAACCGGGTTCAGAGTGCTGATTCCGGCACTGAACAGCTTAGTAAATAAATCATAATAACTGGAAGAGTTGCCTCCTGTGCCATATTGGTCCAGGAGGCATTTATAGTTGTAGTTCATGACGTCATACTTATCTTTAAAATGACGGTAGAAGGTGGCTCTGCTGACGCCGGCCTCAGCAGCAATCTGGTTAACGGAGATGTCTTCAACATTCTTGGTTTTAATTAGGCGGTTAAACGCTCTGAGAATATCCTGCATGGTGCGTTCGCTCATTGGTATGGCCTCCTTGATACAATCTACTGAAAGTGTATCATAATGAGACAAAAACTGGAATGTGTTTCTTTCTTTCCATGGGCTCTTCGGGGCATAATCTAATTGTTAATAAATTATCAAACGCGGGTAATTTATACATGGTTATGTCACACGAAAGGATGAAGTTTATGTTTGAAAAGGGCCACAAGTTTACAGAAGGCGAAAACAAGTGTCTTGAGGAATACCGCAAAGAAACAGCCGGTCAGCCGCCAAGAAAAAATCTTCTGAAACTGATTACACACGTCAATATGTTCAACCCGGTGCCATCCGTGGATTCCTGGGAGTACATTTTCTTCAACCGTATTTTGAATGACGATATGGTTGATTTTGCGCTGAAAATGAAGCTCCGTCATCCATACTATATTAAGGACCTGGCTGAACTGCAGGGGATGTCGGTGGAAGCTACGGCCAAGTTTGCAGATGAAATGGTGCACATCGGAATCCTGGAATACACCTCAGATGATTCTGGTGTGGACATGGTGCAGCTGCCGGTATTTGCGCCGGGCGCATTTGAAAGCACCGTCATGACCAAGGAAATGACGGACAAGTACCCGGAAACGGCGCCGGCGTTTTTGAACTATGTGCTGAATTTGCAGAAGATGATTACCGGGATTGCGCCCATGGGCTCGGCCCTGATGCGGGCAATCCCGGTAGAAGAAGCCATTCAGAAAGAGCCAAGAAAGGTCAGCTACGAAGAAATCTCCTACTGGCTGGATAAAGCCGGTGACTCCATTGGCGTAGCCCCTTGTGAATGCCGGAAGCTGCGCCGCATGGTAGGGGAAGGCACCGGCGATTTAGAAGATGACTTTTGTATAAATTTAGGCAAGTATGCGGAGTCCTGTATCCGTGTTGGCAAAGCGCGGAGAATTACGCGCGCAGAAGCGGAAGAAATTCTGAAGAAAGCCGAAGAACGGGGTGCTGTTCACCAGCTGTCCAATATTGACGGCCCGGACTTTTCCCTGTTCATTTGCAACTGCAGATGGGATACCTGTATGGCGCTGAAGACGTCCTGGTATACCTCATCTCCGGCGCTAAGTGCGTCTAACTATGTTGCAAAAGTAACCAAGAACAACTGCGTTGCCTGCGGCGGCTGTGTGGATATCTGCCCGCAGAACGCAGTGAAGTTAGGGCAGAAGATCTGTCAGGAAAATCCGGTGTCCATTGCCAACCATAAGACGCCGGAAGACTATGTGTTCCTGCCGCCGAAGTACTGGGAAGGCAATGACTTCCTTACGAATAGAGACAACGTAGTGCCCGAAACCGGCACTGCGCCGTGCAAGACCAGTTGCCCGGCGCACATTGCCGTACAGGGCTACCTGAAAAAAGCCGGTGAAGGAAAATATGATGAAGCCCTGGAGCTGATTAAGAAAGAAAATCCGTTCCCGGCAGTCTGTGGTGCGGTTTGCGCTAAGTTCTGTGAAGACGTTTGTACCAGAGGAAAAATTGACTCGCCCGTGGCCATTGACGAAGTCAAAAAGTTTGTTGCCCAAAGAGACCTTAACCCGGAAACCAGATTCATTCCAAAGAAGAAGTATGACTACGGCAAGAAGATTGCCGTTATTGGCTCCGGCCCTGCGGGTCTGTCCTGCGCCTATTATCTGGCCGTGCTGGGGCACAGCGTAACAGTTTTTGAAAAAGAGGCTGTGCCGGGCGGCATGATGACCTTCGGCATTCCGAATTTCCGTTTGGAAAAGGATATTGTCAATGCCGAAATAGACATCATCCGCGCGCTGGGCGTTGAAATTAAGTGCGGCGTGGAAGTTGGCAAAGACGTAACACTGGATCAGCTGAGAGCTGACGGCTACAAGGGCTTCTATGTTGCCATTGGCGCTCAGGGCGGCAGAAAGCTTGGCATTCCGGGAGAGGACAGCAACGGAGTGGTCTCCGGCATTGGTTTCCTGCGCAAGGTGGCAACGGACAAGTCCGAGCCGCTCAGCGGAAAAGTAGTAGTCATTGGCGGCGGCAATGTGGCCGTAGATGTGGCAAGAACAGCCGTCCGTTTCGGCGGAGATGCCGTTTCCATGTATTCGCTGGAGCAAAGAAAGGAAATGCCGGCCGCAGAGGACGAAGTCCTTGAGGCCGAAGAAGAGGGCATCTCCGTCAACGGCGGCTGGGGCCCGAAAGAAATCCTGACAGAAGACGGCAAAGTCAAAGCTGTTGTCTTTAAGAAGTGCACTTCCGTTAAGGACCCGGACGGCAAGTTTAATCCGCAATATGACGAAAATGACACCATGACAGTGGAAGCCGATTACGTGCTTTCCGCCATTGGCCAGTCCATTGAATGGGGCGGACTGCTTGACGGAACAGCCGTCAAGCTGAACAGAAACCAGACCGCTCAGGCGGATTCCTGGACGTATCAGACCGCGCAGGAAGATGTCTTTGTTGGTGGTGATGTTTATACGGGCCCAAGCTTTGCCATCTATGCCATTGCCGCCGGCAAAGAGGGTGCTGAATCGCTCCACCGTTTTGTACACGAAGGCCATTCCCTGACGCTGGGTCGTGTGCACAGAGACAACTTCCATTCCCTGGACAAGGACAACCTGGTCATTCCTTCCTATGACCACTCCGCCAGGAGCGTACCCGCCAAGAATGAAAAGCTGGCGCACACCTTCTCAGATGACCGCCTGCCGCTGACGGAGGCCCAGGTAAAAACCGAAGCGGCCCGCTGCCTTAGCTGCGGCGCTGCCCACGTGGATGAAACCTTCTGCATTGGCTGCGGCCTTTGTACCACCGCCTGCAAGTTTGACGCCATCCACCTGGAAAAAGTCAGGGAGGTTTGGGGCCGCCCATATGAAAAACTGATTCCGTTCGTTGGCGTGGAAGCCGTCAAGAAAGTCGGCAGACTGGCGGAAAAGAAGATTAAGGGTTAACCCTGGGGAAGTGTTATCATGCATGAAATAGGTGTGCTGTATGAGGCCATTAAGGTAGCCGAAAAAACCGCCGAAGAAAACTCTCTGTCGGAAATCAAATGCCTGACCCTTTCCGTCGGCGAGCTAACCGGCTACCTTCCCATCTTTTTTGAAAAATATTTTCCTATTATCATAGAAGACCGGCCGCTGTTTCAGGACGCAGAGCTAAAGCTTGAAATTGTCCCCGGCGAGGCACTTTGTTCCCAATGCCAAAGCATTTACAACGTCATGAAGTGCAAAGGCGTTTGCCCAAAGTGCGGTAGCCGCAACAAAACCGTCCTCGGCGGTCGGGAATTCCTGATAAAAAACATAGTCGGCTATTAGATTCCTGTCAGAAGGCGTGAAATCTTCTTGACGGATGGCTATCTAACAGCTACTATACCTTATAGAAAATTTCGAGATGAAGTTTGCAGGAAAAGACGTTTGTCTACCGAAGGAGTAAAACTCTCAGGTGCCAAATCCTTGGCGCAACTGTAAATGGATCGACTCTCTGGAGACACCTGGACAAACCAGGGGCCGAAGGTGCAAGCTATACGCCTTTGCGTATAGGAATCTCTCAGGCAACAGGACAGAGAAGATATAAATATATCAGTGTATCTTCTTATCCCATAGACTGCGGTTTATGGGATATTCTTTTGCTCATCTCGAGTTTAATAAACGAAATGAGGAGAATTTGGTAATGAAAACAATCAACGACATACTGGGGACCATTGACAACCTGGTGTGGGGTGTGCCCCTTATGGTGCTGATTATGGCAGGAGGCCTGCTGCTTACCGTGCGATTAGGCTTGTTGCAGGTAAGAAAGCTGCCGCTGGCTCTGAAGTGGATGGTAAAAAATGAGGAAGGCGGAGAGGGCGAAATTTCTTCGTTTGCCGCTCTTTGTACAGCCTTAAGTGCCACCATTGGTACAGGTAACATTGTAGGCGTGGCAACAGCCGTATGTGCTGGTGGACCGGGAGCCCTGTTCTGGATGATAGTTGCCGCCTTTTTGGGCATGGCAACCAAATATTCAGAGGGTTTGCTGGCAGTTAAGTACAGAGTTGTTGCTAAAGATGGCCACAGCCTGGGCGGCCCCTTCTATTACATAGAGCTGGGCATGGGCAAAAAGTGGAAATGGCTGGCTAAGCTGTTTGCCTTCTTTGGTGTGTGCGTAGGTCTTTTCGGAATTGGTACTTTCAGCCAGGTAAATGGCATTGCCAGTGCGGTTCACAACTTCTTTGACCCGAATGACCTGCATACCGTAAAACTGCTTCCTTTCCTGGGAGAGTACTCCTGGTCAGTGGTTATTGCATCCCTGATTTTGGCCGTGTGCGTAGCTCTGGTACTGATTGGCGGCGTAAAGCGGATTTCAAACGTGGCGCAGATTATAGTACCGTTTATGGCCATCATTTATTTTGTGTTTGCAATTGTTTTGGTTATCTGCAATATTGAACAGGTTCCATCCGCCATTGTCACCATTGTCAAAGCGGCCTTCAATCCATCTGCTGTTACCGGCGGCATGGTAGGCAGCATGATGGTGGCCATGCAAAAGGGTGTTGCCAGAGGCATCTTCTCCAATGAAGCTGGTCTTGGCTCTGCTCCCATTGCTGCAGCTGCAGCACAGACAAAGGAACCGGTACGCCAGGGTCTGGTATCCATGACAGGTACCTTCATTGACACCATTATCATCTGCACTCTGACCGGTCTTTCTATTGTAATAACAGGAGCCTGGCAGGTAGATGGCCTGGAAGGTGTAGCTGTTACCAATTATGCTTTTACCCACGGACTGCCATTCCCCGAAACAGTGTCTTCCTTTATCCTGATGTTGTGTCTGGTATTCTTTGCCTTCACCACAATACTGGGTTGGGACTACTACAGTGAACGCTGCTTGGAGTACCTTAGTGGCGGCAAGATGAAGCACGTCAAGGTATACCGCTGGCTTTACATACTGGCTGTCTTTATTGGACCTTACATGACCGTTAGCGCCGTATGGACCATAGCGGATATCTTCAACGGCCTTATGGCCATTCCAAACATGATTGCCATTTTTGCCCTGAACGGCCAGATAGTGTCAGAAACTAAAGCGTTTTTCAAAAAGTCAAAAAAGCAGGATTAAAAGAAAGAGTCAGCAAACGCTGACTCTTTTTCTGTAGTCCATAATAAGGGACCCATACTTTGTCCGTTTTGTGGTATGCTGATGGGGAAAGAGGTGTATATCGCAGAAAAGGGGATGGACACCATTCGGCGGCACGCTGTAGTAAAATTCCTGATGGCCTGGATAGAGTGGCAGCTGTAAAAAACCACCAGGGATCGTTCCCTGATGGTCAAAAAATTATTCTAGGAAAAATTCATTTCCAAAAGAATTTCATCCAGATTTCTACGTCCGTATATGATTCGCAAAATATAGATGGTTTCAGTTTCCTGATTTGAGGAATAGTACATAATATAATTGCCAACCAGTTTTTTGCGAATATTTTTTGAGGGAAGAAATTCATTGAAAACTGGAGAACCACTTTCGGGGAAAGAACAGGCCTCCGCAATAACATCTTGTAGCTTGTCAAGAAATCCAGTTGCCGCCATTGGGTTGGCAAGCTGAGTGGTGATGTAGGACACAATGCCATCCAAGTCAGCTTCTGCTTTATAAGTTAGTGTATAACTGAAATTAGATGCCATACTTGCTCCTTATATTTTTGAGCGCAGATGGGCCATCTACTACTCGGCCGTTTTCTACATCTTCTATACCGGCAATGATGGCTTGGGCTTCATACATCTTTTGCATTGTTTTCTCAAAATATTCAATATCCATAACAACAAGCCGGCCATATCCATTTTTGGTGACATAGACCGGACCGTTTTCTTCAGCACAACGGCGTTCAACTTCAACCGTGTTTTTTAAATCTCTCATGGGAATGATCTGCATAATGCCAACTCCTTTCGTGGCTATATTATACCCTAAATAAAGTCACGGCTCAAGAACTGATTATTGAATATTTGCAGGAGCATAAGAAAGCTAAGAAAAAAGAAATCAGAGAACTTTTATGGAATAATCTTGCAAACAATTTAACAGATACACAGAAAGAAAACAAAATTGGAAATCTACTGTCGTCTTTAAAACGCGAAAATAAAATTCGAACAGATTCTGAAAACCAGCAGAAATCATACTGGATTCTAGTTGAATAACTTTTTCAGGATTACATGAGTTAGAGTTACGCAAGATTACGCAAGATTACTAAATATTAAAATGACAGACACTGGAAAGATGATAGAAAACTGACTCGCCTAGCGCAGAAATCGGAGGAAACCCACAATGCAGGATGAACTGTTTATGAAACGCGCAATTGAACTATCCAAACAAGCCGTAGAGCACGGCAACGAACCGTTTGGTGCCGTGCTTGTGAAGGATGGCAGGATTGTGTTTACCAATGAAAACCAGATTTACTCGCGGCATGATCCAACGTTCCATGGCGAGGCAGGGCTCCTCCGTGAATTCTGCGCACAGACCGGAATTACGGATCTGCACGAATATACCATGTACTCCAGCTGCGAACCGTGCTTTATGTGCAGTGGTGCCATGGTATGGGTTAAATTAGGCAGACTGGTATATGGTGCCAGCAACAATGACCTAGAAAACCTTCTTGGCAACGAAGGCTGCAACTGCTCCAAAATGGTCTTTGACAACTCCTTCTGGCAACCGGAAGTAACTGCCGGTGTGCTGAAAGAGGAAAGCCTGTCCATATTAAAAGAGTACTTTGCGCAACATGAGAAGGGGTAACAATGCAGATGAAACACCTGGGAACACAGCGGCTTGAAACGGAACGCCTGGTTTTGCGCCCCCTTTGTTGTGGAAGATGCGGAAGCCATGTACCGAAACTGGGCGTCAGACAAAGAAGTTACTAGGTATTTGACGTGGCCGCCCCATGAAACTGTTGCGTCATGGCATGACCCAAGGAATCCCAACTCCGGAAAAGTAATGCAGAAGTGTGGAATGAAATATGAGGGAACCTTGCGGAGCACGGACCGGAACAATCAGGGCATCTGCGATGCAG
>CAVFBE010000039.1:0-22097 GCA_963620745.1 Muribaculaceae bacterium
ATGAAAAGCCGGGCTTCCTGGAAATGGGCGTATCCCCGCTGCAGGCTCCGGATAAGCCAACCTACATTACCCTGGACTTTGAAGCCGGTCGTCCGGTTGCCCTGAACGGCGAAAAGATGTCTGCCAAAGACATTGTGCTGAAACTGAATGAAATCGGCGGCGCCAACGGCATCGGCCTGCTGGACATTGTAGAAAACCGTCTGGTTGGCATGAAATCCCGTGGCGTATACGAAACCCCGGGCGGCACCATCCTGTACAAGGCACTGAACGTACTGGAAACCATCTGCCTGGACAAATATACTGCTCATGAAAAGCAGAAGATGGCTGTTACCTTCGGCGAGGTAGTTTATAACGGTCAATGGTTCTCCCCACTGCGGGAAGCTCTTTCCGCTTTCGTGGAAAAGGCAGAAGAACACTGCACCGGTACCGTTAAGCTGAAACTGTACAAGGGCAACATCATCAATGCCGGTGTTACCTCTCCGTACAGCCTCTACTCTCCGGAAATGGCCACCTTTGATGAAGATGACGTTTACGATCAGTATGACGCCACCGGATTCATCAACCTCTTTGGTCTGCCAAACAAAGTACAGGCTCTCATGTTACAGGGACTTGAAGAAAACAAGTAATTTCAGTAAACTGAACTACGTAATTTACCCTCCGGTAATTGCACCGGAGGGTTTCTTTTAAGGAGTGAACCACATGAAATTATGGACCGGACGCTTTAGCAAGGAAATTGCCAAAGAAACCAATGACTTTAACTCATCCATTCCTTTTGACCAGAGAATGTATAAAGAAGACATTACCGGTAGCATGGCCCATGCCACTATGTTAGGGGCGCAGGGGATTAACTCGCCCGAAGATACCGAAAAAATTCTGAGTGGCCTGCAGGGCATTTTGGAAGATATTGAAAGTGGCAAGCTGGCCATAGATCCGGAAGCGGAAGACATTCATACCTTCATTGAAGGGGAACTGACTGCCCGCATCGGTGACGCCGGCAAGCGCTTACATACCTCCCGCTCCCGGAACGACCAGGTTGCCCTGGATGACCGCCTGTTCGTCCGGAACCAATGTGATGCACTGATTCCACAGCTGAAGGATTTAATTAAAGTGCTTTGCAAGAAAGCGGATGAATATTCCGAAGCCGTTATGCCAAGTTATACCCATTTGCAACGCGCACAGCCCATTGTGTTCGGCCATCATCTTCTGGCGTATGCGGAAATGTTCCTGCGGGACATTGACCGCTTACAGGACGCCAGAAAGCGGATGAATGTGTGTCCCCTTGGTTCCGGCGCCCTGGCGGGTACAACCTATCCCATTGACCGCTATCAGACCGCAAAAATGCTGGGCTTTGACGGTCCGTGCAAAAACTCCCTGGATGGGGTTTCTGACCGTGACTGGGCCGTAGAATTTGCCGCAGCACTTTCTTTGGTTATGGTACATCTGTCCCGGTTCTCCGAAGAAATCTGCATGTGGTGCTCCTGGGAATTCAAATTCATTGAATTGGACGATGCGTTTTCTACCGGTTCTTCCATTATGCCGCAGAAGAAGAATCCGGACATTGCCGAACTGGTCAGAGGCAAATCCGGCCGTGTCTTCGGTGACTTAACCACCTTACTGACTATGATGAAGGGTCTGCCACTGGCCTACAACAAAGACATGCAGGAAGACAAGGAAGCCATCTTTGACGCCTTTGACACCGTTAAGATGTGCCTGACCGCCTTCATTCCGATGATTGATACCATGACTGTCCTGACGGAAAACATGCGTAAAGCTGCAGCAGGTGGCTTCATTAATGCTACCGACTGTGCTGACTTCCTGGTTGGAAAAGGACTGCCCTTCCGGGACGCCTATAAATGCACCGGCAATCTGGTTGCCCTGTGCATTCAGAAAGGTTTGACACTGGAAACCCTTCCGTTGGAAGAATACAAAGCTGTCTGTGACCTCTTTGATGACGGTGTTTATGAAGCCATCAATCTGGAAAAGTGTGTCCGTGACCGCACCTGTGTCGGCGCCCCCTGCCCGGACAATGTCCGCTCCCGCGCAGCAGAAATTTTAAACACGCTGTAACAAAAACAGTTAATAAAACCACATCAGCCTAAGGATAACCTTAGTCTTTAGGCCTGATTTTCGAAAGAAAACCGACTTTTTACGTGAAAAGTTGTGAAATTTTTGCAAATTTTGCAAATTGCTGATTGCACATTTTTTAACAATGTGGGATTATAAGTAACGGCGAACAGGCTTTTCCGGGGTACGGAAAAGTCTTTGCTAAATTTTTGTTTTAATAGGGGATGACAGAACATGTTGTTCAACATCTACGGCGGTTTCGGCGTATACCAGCTGTTAGCTTGGTGTGCCGTATTTGCCGGCCTCGTTCTTCTGAACGAGCTTGCTCGTCGCACAAAGTGGGGCGGGATTCTTTGCTTCTGTGTCGTACCTGCCATTCTGACGGTTTACTTTATCGTCATTGCTGTTGCTGCAGCAAAAGGCCAGGACTGGGCACTCAACAACCAAACCTATCTGTATCAGAACGGTTGGTTCCATTACGCTAAGCTGTATGCAGCCACCATCGGTTGTATCGGCTTTATGTTCCTCAAGTACAAATGGGGCAAACTCGGCAAGGCCGAATGGTTTAAAGTATTCCCGTTTGTCATTGTTGCCATTAACATCCTGATTGCGGTTGGCTCTGACTTTGAGTCTGCCATCAAAGGCGGCCTGGAAGGCGGCTGGTGGTATTCCTCCGAAGAAGTTTGGATCTACGGCGGCTGGTGGAACTGGGTCAACGGTATTGCCGGTATCATCAACATCTTCTGTATGACCGGCTGGTGGGGCATCTACACTTCCAAAGGAAAGAAAGATATGCTCTGGCCTGACATGACCTGGTATTACATCCTTGCTTACGATGTATGGAACTTCGAATACACCTACCTGAACCTTCCGTCTCACAGCTGGTACTGCGGTCTTGCACTGCTCCTGGCTCCGACCTTTGCAAACCACTTCTGGAACAAGGGCGGCTGGATCCAGAACCGTGCCAACACCCTGGCTATCTGGTGCATGTTCGCTCAGGTATTCCCACTGTTCCAGACCAAGATTGTTCCGGTACTGACTTCTGTATATCCGGACGACTACGTAATGAGTGCAACCATGCCGACTTCTGCAGACCCAAGAATGCAGGGCATCATCGCTGTTCTTGCACTTGCCATTAACGTACTGGTACTGACCGCTATCATCAAGCGTTCTATTGAACAGAAGAAGAATCCGTACAAGAACGAAATCTTCACCGACCTGAAAGACTTCCAGGTTGCACTTGATAGAGCTGAATAAGTTTTGTCATTACCCCAATAAGGTACAACAAAAGGACCTCCGGAATACCGGAGGTCTTTTTTTGCGCTTTTCAACTGAGCTTAGCTCCACACAGGTGCCACACCCGCCAGGGTACAGAACGCCGCAGGGTAGCACCCCATATTGGGGTACGAAGGGACCCTGCAAGCTTGCAGGGTCCCTCTTCTACGCTTTGTTTAATTGTGCTATGTGTTTACACTTGTGCTTCAGCTTCCGCTTCGGCTGCTTCTGCTTCTCTCTTTTGTACTACTTCGTTGTGAACCTCTTCCAGTCTTCCCTTGGAAAGCTTGTAGCCAAAGGTTAACAGGGCAAACATAATGAACAATACAATGGCCGGGATTAAGGTGGACACGTCATACAGGCGTTCCAGAACCTGCGTATTCTGACCAACATCTACCTTGCTTACATCATAACCAATCAGAGCAAGCAGCGCGGAGGAACCGGCGCCTGCAGCGGTTTGGCCAAGCTTTCTGGTAAAGGAGAAGAATGCATAACTGGTACCCTCTTCCCGTCTGCCGGAAATTAATTCCTGATAGTCAATAACGTCCATAACCAGTGCCCAGACTTCCAGTACCAGGAAGGTCTGGCCCATACCGCTGAAGAAAACCAGTACCAGGAAAATATATGGGTTCATGGCAAATGCAGTAAACTTCAATAAGTACATCAGCAGGTTAACTACCGCTGCGAAGCCCAAACCAACGGCGCAGATTTCTTTCTTGCCGAACTTGCGGACCAGCTTGCCCATTACCGGCAGGAACATGGCCATTGGAAGATACGTGCAAACGGTAACCAGGCTGTAAAGACCGGGCTTGCCGTAATAGTTCTTAAACAGATAGTTGTAATTGGTCTGCGTGTACATCTGGAAGGCAATCAGCAGCATGGAGACACCGCAGAGTGCCAGGAACGGTTTGTTCTTCAGCAGGAACTTAATGGTATGCCATACGTTGAAGTCTTTCTGCTTCTGCTTTGGCGGAAGGGTAATCCGTTCTTTGGTGTTCTTAAAGTGAATGTAATAAATAACAACGGTCAGTACCGCAAGAATCAGAACCGAATAAAAGACCTTCATTGGATCCAGTTTCTTAACGGCGGTATCTCCTACCATAACCGTGGTGTATACCAGCATGGGCATCAGAATCTGGGCCGGAAGTCCGCCAAGACCTGCGCCGACGGAACGCCACATGGAAAGGGAAGACCGTTCAATTTCGTCATCCGTAATAACAGAGGCCAGAGAGCCATACGGAATGTTGGTACCGGTATACATCATGCCATAGAAAATGTAGGTGATATAGGCATAAGCCAGGTACTGCCCTTCAGACCAGACAATGTTGGTTCCGAAAATGTGATTAATGACCAGCGGCAAATCCGTAAACATAAAGACTGCCGAAATGGCCAGTGGAATGGCCGCGCCCAGAATGTACGGGCGGAATCTGCCGTACTTCGTCGGTTTTCTGGAGTCTACGAAAGCGCCCCACATAGGGTCATTAATTGCGTCCCAGATTCGGGCAATCATAAAGAGGATTGCCACTTTACCCGGGTCAATTCCCAAGGTATCCGTATAAAATACCTGCAGGAAGGATGAAATCAAAGCAAAGGTAAGCAGACCGGCGGTATCGCCAAGAGCGTATCCCACTCGGTCCTTCATTCCGATGCCATGGGTGGAAGAAGTTTCAGCCATAAATAAGCCCTCCGTTAATTTTTAAGCTCCAGGAACGCGTCCTTAAACGAGCTTTCTTTTCTGATAAACACCGGGATTTCTCCCAGTGCGGCAGGCACGGTAACCGTCCCTCCCTGATATTCTTTCCCCGTCCAGAGATGAATCCACTCATCCTTCGGCAAATAAACCTGACGGTCTGTTGCACCGGGGCGTAAAACCGGGCAGACCAGAATGTCCCGACCCAGTAAATATTCGTATGCTTCCGTGTAAGCCGGTTCTTCGTCATAGTAGAAGAACAGTGGTCTAACCATGCCGACTCCGGTTTCCGTGTTGTACTGACTCGCCTGGGAAAGGTACGGCTTCAGTTTCTTATGCATCTGACTGTACTTTGCACCGTGGGCCAGGACCTGTTCGCTTGCGTCAAACTGCGCATTCAGATCCGGGTTCAGGCCTTCGTGACCCCTTAATACGGGCGAGAAAGTGTTCATCTCCATCCAGCGCATAAACAATTCTTCACTACGCTTCAGATTGAAGAAGGTGGTGTAGCCGCCAATGTCCGAGTGGGACAGACCAAAGCCGCAGCAGGTCAGGGAAAGCATGGCCGGGATAACCGACGGCAGGCCGAAGTCAATAGAGAAGTCTACGTGGTTGTCCCCGTTCCACATCATGGTGGAGTACTTCGGAGTCTGACTGTAACCGGCGCGGGTGAAGAACATAATTTCGCCCAGCTTGCCGGCCTCTTCTACAGCTTCCCGGTTCAGTTTGGCCCAGCGGGCGGGCCAGGTATTGTGAATTAACTCTGCAGATTCTCCGCTGTAAAGGACGGCGTCCGTTGGCAGATATTCGCTGAAATCCGCCATCCAGCCGGAGAAGCCGAAGTCAATCATATTCTTCTTGATAATTTCCTTCAGCCAGTCATAGGCTTCCGGATTGGTCAGGTCCACAATGGCCGCAGGGAAAGTGGTTATGGTTACGTAATAATCCTTGCCCTCTTTGTCCTTTACGCAGTAGCCGTGTGCGCTTGCATATTCATACAGGGGCTTTTCCACGGCCAGGAAGGTGTTGCAATAGCCAAGAACCTTGATGCCCTGCGCGTTCAGCTCTTTGATTTTTTCCTGCAGACCGGGGTACAGTTCACTGTCGTGCTCCCAGTTCCAGAACAGCTGCTTACCGACAGCGGTTACCCGTCTGCCTTCCCAGTCCTGAATCCAGACGCCGTTGACAGCCATACCATGATCCAAAGCGGTTTGCACCTTTTGCATCATGACATCTGTTCCGCCCTGTACGCCCAGGATTTCTCCGTCATAAACCCAGTCGGGGAGTTCCGGCTGCCGGCCCAGTGTCAGGGTCAGTCCGGACAAAACGTCTTCAAAGGTGTTGCCGAAGCCCAGGCAGAAATCCGCCACTTCGTCCACGGTAATCCGGTGTTCGTCCTTTGCCGTAAAATCAAACACACTGCGCGCCGTGGTAAAGCTGTGGAAGAAATACTTCCGGGAGCTTAAAAACGTTGGCTGCGCATAGTAGGTTTCATAGTTGGAAAACTTCTGCTTCCGTGTGGAATCCCGGAAGCCAAAGACCTGCTTTACCAGCTTCTTGCCGACCTGCTTTGCGTTAATGTGCTCGGCAACCCAGCAGTTTACGGTCTGCCCACGCAAGTCAAATTCCGAAAACAGTTCTCCGGTTCCGTAAACGTGTTCTTCCGGTACTGCCGGAAGGCAGATGGTCAGGCGGTTATATTCCTCCAGGCCCTCCAGGTGTACAAACAAGTGATCCTCTTCCAGCCGGAAGGTTACTTTTCCGGGGCCGAGGTCTGCCGTCAAAATCCGATCTTCCAGGTTCAGGTTTTGCAACGGCAGTTTTTCCGGGCGAGTTGCTTTTTCCTTAATTTTGAAAGAGCCGTGACTCATGGAATAGGTATTGATTCCATGGCCGAAAAGAAAGGGGCTTTCCCCCTCCTGAAATGAAACTACGCAGGACCCGTTCCGGCTTAAAACCACCGCGTTTTCCTGCGCTAAAAATTGAAGCATCTTACGCCTCCTGTCTTCTATTTTTTAACGAGCTTAAACAATTGTTATCCTACCCCTATTTCCGGTGTATTGTCAACAAACATAACAAAAAAAGCCCAGATGGCATAAAACTTTTTGACAGAATTATTCCACCTGAGCAAATTTATTGTTTTATGGCATTTGTCCCTGCATCTTATCTGATATAGGGCGTTACCACCCATTTAATGCAGTTGTCCTCCTTGTTTCCGAACACATCATAACCCTTCAGAATATCATTCAGCGGAGCACGATGCGTTTGCAACGGCTTCATGTTAATGCGGCCTTCCTTAATCAGCCCAATCAGTTCCGGAATCCGATTGGCGTTGACCAGTCCCATACTAATGGTAATGTTCTTAATCCACAGCTTGTTCATGGCCAGCTCCAGTGGTCCTTCAAATACGCCGATAACGGACACATTTCCGCCGGGGCGCACGGCATGAATTGCCATGTTGAAGGTGGGCGTGGTGCCGACTGCTTCAATGCAGACGTCTGCACCGCGGCCCTCCGTCATGGCCAGCACTTCTGCCAGTGCGTCACAGTGGAGCGGGTTCAGGCCAATGTCGGCATAGCCCTGTTCCACGGCAAAGTCCAGCCGTGCCTGGTTAATATCAAAGGCAATAATTTTCTTGGGTCCCCATAGCTTTGCCGTGGCCATGGCACACATGCCGACCGGGCCGCAACCCGACACAAGGACCGTGTCCCCCGGCTGAATGCGGCCGTTTTCGGCGCCCATATAGCCGGTAGAAAGAATATCTCCTACAAAAAGTACATCTTCATCCGTCAGACCGTCCGGGATGATATGGCAGCCCAGATTCGCGTGTGGGACACGAACATATTCTGCCTGACATCCGTCAATCTGATAGCCGAAAATCCAACTGCCGGTGTCACAGTGGGAGTAGGTGCCGCGTTTACAGTAAAAGCATTCTCCGCACTGGGTAACGCAGGAAACGGCGCATTGATCACCGACTTTGACGGTTCTGACGGCAGGGCCTACGGCCACTACTTCGCCGCAGAACTCATGGCCGATGATTCTGGGGGCCTCGACTTCCGGCATTCCGCCGTGCCAGATATGGATGTCTGTTCCGCAAATGGTAGAGGTGGTAACACGTACAATGGCATCGTCGTCTTCCACAATCCGCGGAACCGGCACGTCATCCAGAGAGATCTGTTCCGGGCCGTGATACACAAGTGCTTTCATGGTTTCTGGTAATGACATAAGCGAGTCTCCTTTCTTTCAACGTCGGTTTCTTTCCTTACAGTTGTATTGCGCAGCCGCCTTGCACTAGCGGCCGGAAACACCTTTCGTATCCGTTAATGGATTGACAGTATGCCTGCGGAGAAGGCTCGTTTCTGTTCAATTTTTATCACAGCAGAGGAAACGTCCTCCACAGCCTCATTTTAACATGAGAAAAAGAAAAGCCCACTTGGCAGAGTAACCCAAGTTGGACTTCCGTTTTTGACATATTTGTCAATATTTTATCCTCTTTAGTACGATTTGTTAATTCCTTGTCGTGCCTTCCGCAACGAAAATTTGTCTTTTTTTCCAAAGTATACTACTATTAAATAGATCGTACTTTTGAAATGAACCACAGGAGGAGCAGCATGAGCGCAGAAGAGAAAAAAGCCACGCAGGATACCATTCCGTTGGATTCCCTGGACCCCATTCCACCGGAAGAAAACCCGATTCCTCCCAAAGGCAACCCGGAACCGTCCCAGGATAACAGCCGGGAAGAGAACCCGGAAGAGTACCAGGAAGATGGCCAGGAGGAAGACCAGGAAGACACTCCCACGCCTTTCCTGACCAGTAAAACCAAAAAGATTCTGGTTGTCATTCTGATTCTGGTTGTCCTTTTGGGAATTATTGCCGGCATTGTCTTCAATCTGTATTCCCGCCATAAGTTCAACCTTCCGTCTACAGACCGAACCCGGGTTACCACAGAATCTACCACGGAAGAAGAAACCACAGCGGCGCTTTGTCCGCATGGACATCCTTATGAAAACGGCGCCGTTTGCGGCTGTCCTATCTGCATTCAGAAATATGGCAAGGACAGCAACTGCATTCTGGTTGCGGAGTATAAGAAGATTAGTATTATCTGCCCGCTCTGTCATCAGACCCAGAACTTCAATAACCTGTTTGTAGACCATGAAACCTGCTCCCGTTGCGGTGCCGTGGTACAAAACAAGGACACTACGGAGAAGAAAACCGTTAACTGCAAGAACTGCAATGCGGAAATTACCCTGTACCCCACCAGCAGCGGGTTGCAGAATACGTTCGTTAAGATTAACGAAGTGGACTGGGCTTCCCAAAGCGTATATGACGTTACCGGGTCCGCCAAAACCATTCAGTATAACGGCACCACGTTCTTCTATTATCCGGACAAGACCGTGTCTTTGTCCGCACCCTGCACCTGCAAGAATGTACTGGGCGGCGGAAAATACCACGCACTGTACTTATACAACGGAGACTCCTTAACATCTGTCAGCGGAGGAACCACCCCTTACTACAACACCTCCACCGGCCAGTTCTATGAGCTGAATGGCAAACAGGAAGTCATCCGGGATGCCTCCGGCAATGAAGTCAAAAGCTTCAACCACACCAACTGCGCTGCAACCGCCAGCACTACAACAGCTGGGTAAAAACTTTTATAACAAAATTTACTGACTCGCCCGTACCTGGCGAGTCAGTTTTTTGCTTTTTAGACGTGAGTAATAGCTCACCTACGCAATTTCTTTGCATTTCCATTTATTTGCAAAGTGCTTAGACATTTGTAAAGATTTGTATCTTGTTTTTCTTTTCCGCGCCCTTACAATTCCATGTGAGGAGGGCTATCCATGAAAATTCTGGGCATTATTCTGCTTGTTATTTTAGGGTTATTTGCACTTTATGTTTTATTCATTTATGTCAACTCCCTGCTGGTAGATACCACCAGAGAATACACGAAGTACAGCAAGTATCATCATGCGTTATTTGCTTCCGGCGTCTTTCTTGCCGTTTATGGTGCAAGGGTTCGCCTGCAGGTAATCGGAAAAGAGAAGCTGCCGCAGGAAGGCCGCTTTTTAATTGTTGGGAACCATCGTTCCAAATATGACCCCATTCTGACCTGGTGGGTTTTCCGGAAAACGCAGCTGTCCTGTATTTCCAAAGAAAAGAATTTTCATATCCCGTTTTATGGTCCCATCATGCGACGCATTCTGTTCCTGTCCATTGACCGGAGCAACCCGCGTGCCTCCATGCAGACGCTGAATAACGCCGCGCAGCAGATTGAAGACGACCAGTGTAACGTACTGGTTTATCCGGAAGGCACCCGCAGCATGGGTGACTATCAGCTGCTGCCCTTCCATGACGGGGTTTTCAAAATTGCAAAAAAGGCCGGGGTTCCCATTGTTGTACTGACCACGAAAGGAACGGAGCAGATTGCCAAAAACTATCCGCTTCATCCGACCAAGGTGCAGCTGGACATTCTGGAAACCATTCCTGCTGACTTTGTCAAAGAGAACAGCACCCACGTCATTAGTGCAAGAGTGCGGGAACGGATGCTGGCTGATTTAACAGATTATCCTGCCTCGCCCGAAACAGACACATCCGCAAAGGAGGAGAACACCCCATGCTGAAGCAGCGCATTATAACGGCGGCCGTCATGACCATCGTTATCCTCCCGCTCCTCTGGTTTGCTTATCTTCCTTATTTAATGGAATCGGTTATGGCCGTTCTGGTGGTAGTTGCCACCTATGAACTGTTTCATGCCTGCATTGGCAAAATTAATTCGCCGGCAAGCATGGTACCCCTTGCCGTAACCGCACTGATAGCCGCCATTCTCCAATTTCTTACTTTGCCACATTACGCCATTTTCTTAGGCGTTTTCTGGGTACTTGCCATTGGCGTTTTTGCCTACTTTATGCCACGTATTTCCGCCTTCTCCATTTCCGGTTATCCGCAGGCCATCCTGCTTAGCCTGGTTACGGCTTTTTTCTTTAAGTCCGTTCCGGCGCTTTGCCATATGGAACATGGTAACTGGTACATTCTCCTCTGTCTTGCTACGAGCATTACAACGGAAATGACGGGCTTCTTTGTAGGCAGAGCCCATGGCAAGCACAAATTAGCCCCAACGCTCAGTCCGAACAAATCCATTGAAGGTGCAGTTTCCGCCTGCATCCTTCCTCCCCTCTTTTTATCATTCGTCATTTTCATTCTGCAATTCACTTGTTTACTGACTGTGCGTTGGGGTTACCTCTTTTTGTACCTGATTCTGGGAACCGTGGTTACCCAGTTCGGCGATTTAGCCTTCAGCCTGATAAAAAGAGCCACCGGCATCAAGGATTTCGGCAAGATTCTGCCGGGTCACGGCGGCATTTTAGACCGCTTTGATGCCCAATGTTTCCTGACTCCGTATACTTTTTTGTTTCTTACGGTAACAGGAGCGTTCATTATTTGGTAAAATGCAATAAAACTGACGCAGACAGACGCAAAATCTAGTGTTTCTGAGAGGCAGGAGCACTATTGTTTCGTCAAAATATAACAGTTTATTCATAAAATTTCGCTGTTTTGTTAAAAGGTTCCGCGTTGGTTAAGTGCTATAATATTGCAAAGCATATGGCCTCTGCACACTATGCAGAGGCTCTTTTTGTAGGAGCGTGAAAAATTACATGAATGCCAAAAAACTGCTTTACGTCCTAAAGCGTATCCTTCTTGCCATTTTCACGGTCTGGGTGGTCATTACCATAACATTCTTTGTTATGCGTGCTGTCCCCGGCGGACCGTTCTCCGGTGAAAAGGCCATTACCGCCGCTGCGCAGGCCGCACTGGAAGAAAAATACGGCTTGGACAAACCGCTGTGGCAACAGTATGTCACCTATCTGAAGGACATTGTTCTTCACTTTGACTTCGGCCCATCCCTGAAGCAGCGCGGCCGGGACGTCATTGACATTATTGGTGACGGTCTGAAAACCTCTGCCAAACTGGGTATTATTGCCGCAGTGCTGGCTGCCATCATCGGTATTGTTTTAGGATCTATTGCGGCCTTGAAACGGGGGTCCGTCCTGGACAGCACCATTATGGTACTAACCACGGCATTCGTTTCCATGCCATCCTTTATTATGGGTGCCCTGCTGCTGGTAGCCTTTTCCGTTAAGCTTGGCTGGTTGCCCGCTAACGGGGCTGCAAGTGGTGGCCTCATCCTACCAATCATTACC
Source organism: Muribaculaceae bacterium (assembly GCA_963620745.1). Lineage (GTDB taxonomy): Bacteria > Bacillota > Clostridia > Oscillospirales > Acutalibacteraceae > RUG420. The sequence continues at coordinate 12,229 of CAVFBE010000039.1, forward strand.
TTAATGCTGTATCCTATGGCCTACATTACGCGTCTGACGCGGTCGTCCATGCTGGACGTCTTCGGCCAGGATTACATCCGGACGGCCCGGGCCAAGGGCGTTCCGGAAAAACGGGTTATCTTCGGTCACGCACTGAAGAACTCCTTAATTCCGGTTATTACCTACTTTGGTCCTATGCTGGCTTACATTGTTACCGGTTCCCTGGTAGTAGAACAGATCTTTGCCGTACCGGGCATTGGCCGGGCCTTCATCAACAGCATTACCAACCGTGACTACCCCATGATCATGGGCACCACCATTATCCTGGCAGCCCTGATTGTTATCATGAACCTGTTATCCGATATCCTTTACAAAGTAGTGGATCCGCGGATCAAACTGGACTAAGGAGGCGGTAGTAACATGAGTCAACCCACAAAACATAAAGTTCCTTTTAATATCCAGCAGGACGTCAGCCAGTTCCTGCCGGCCACAGACGAAGAAAAAGCATATATGGTCCAAATGCGGCCATCCACCACATTCTTTAAAGACGGTTGCAAACGCCTTCTGAAAAACAAGGTTGCCACCGTTGCCATGGTTATCATTGTTCTGATTACCTTAAGTTCTATCTTTATCCCACTGTTCTGGCCTTATTCCTATGATGCCCAGCTGGGCGTTACCCCGGGCAAGGCAGTAGATGCTTCCTATAGCAACCTGGCCCCGTTTGAATACGGCTCTACGGAGCAAAAGCGGATGGCCCAGGGGGAAAAGATTTTCCCGCACGTCTTCGGAACCGATTCCGCCGGACGTGACTACTTTATCCGAATTGTTTACGGCACGCGGATTTCCCTTGCCGTCGGCTTCTTTGCCAGTATCATTGTTTTGCTTATTGGTCTGGTAGTCGGTGCCATTTCCGGTTACGCCGGTGGCAAAGTAGACCTGTTCATCATGCGTATTGTAGACATTATTTATTCTCTGCCTGACATGCTCATGATTATCCTGCTTGCTTCTGTCTTCCGGGTTTCCTTAACACCGAAAATAGAAGGAACCGCATTAGCCGGAATCGGTGCCAATATCATCAGTTTGTTTGTGGTCTTTGCCCTTCTGTACTGGGTTTCCATGGCCCGTCTGGTGCGTGGACAGATTCTTTCCCTGCGGGAACAGGAATATGTCCTGGCGGCCCAGACCGCCGGTGCCGGTGGTTCCTGGATTATCCGCAAGCACCTGATTCCGAACTGTATTTCCGTTATCATCATTTCCACGGCTTTACAGATTCCAAGTGCCATCTTTACGGAAAGCTACCTGTCCTTCCTTGGCCTGGGTGTTAACGCTCCTATGCCATCCCTTGGCTCCCTTGCCTCGGACGCCCTGAACGGACTCAGCTCTTATCCGTACCGGCTGGTTATTCCGGCCATCGTCATCTCTTTAATTGTACTCAGCTTGAACCTGTTCGGAGACGGCCTGCGGGACGCCTTTGACCCGAAGCTGAATTCTTAAAGGAGGTGCCGAAATCATGTTATTAGAAGTCAACAACCTGCACACCTCCTTCTTTACGGATGCAGGTGAAGTCAAAGCCGTTAACGGCGTTTCCTTCCAGCTGGACCACGGAAAGGTCCTTGGCATTGTAGGGGAATCCGGTTCCGGTAAATCCGTTACCGCTTACTCCATCATGCAGATTCTGGCCTCCACCGGTAAAATCACCGACGGCTCCATTAAGCTGAACGGGGAAGAATTAGTCGGGGCCGGCGAAAAAGTCATGAAAAAGGTCCGGGGCAATAAAATTTCCATCATTTTCCAGGACCCCATGACCTCCTTAAACCCGACCTACACCATTGGCCACCAGTTAATAGAGGCCATCATGTTACATACAGACCGGGACAAAAAACAGGCCTATGACCGGGCCGTAGAAATGCTCCGTCTGGTTAACATTCCGGAACCGGAAAAGCGGATGAAACAATATCCGCATGAACACTCCGGCGGTATGCGGCAGCGCATCATGATTGCCATGGCCCTTGCCTGCGAACCGGACATCCTGATTGCAGACGAACCTACCACTGCACTGGACGTTACCATCCAGGCGCAGATCCTGGAACTCATGAAGGACCTGCAGAAAGAACTGGGCATGGCCATCATCATGATTACCCATGACCTCGGTGTTGTTGCCCAACTGTGCGATGAAGTTATTGTCATGTACGCCGGTGGTATCTGTGAACAGGGTACCGCAGACGAAATTTTCTACAATCCAAAGCATGAATACACCAAAGGGCTGCTCCGCTCCATCCCGCGGTCCAATACCGCAGGACAGCGTCTAAAACCCATTACCGGCACCCCCATAGACCTGCTGAACATGCCGGAAGGCTGTCCGTTTGCACCCCGGTGTGACGCCGCCATGAAAATCTGCATTCATCAAAAACCGCAGTCTGAACTGATTAACCAGGATCATGCAGCAGCCTGCTGGATGAATGTCAAAGCCCGGTTAGAACAGGAAACGGCGGAAGCTCCGGCAAGCGTGGAAACTGACTCGCCGGAGAAAGAAGAAAAAACTGCGGAAGGTGGTGTAGAAAATGCCTGAAGAAAAGAAAGTTCTGGTGGAAGTCAAAGACTTAAAAGAGTACTTCCCCATCAGCAATGGCATGTTCCGTACCATTCCGCTGAAAGCAGTAGACGGGGTTTCCTTCAGCATCAACAAAGGAGAAACGCTGGGGCTGGTTGGAGAATCCGGCTGCGGCAAAACCACGGTTGGCCGCACCCTGTTGAATCTGTATAAACCCACTGCCGGTGAAATCTGGTATGACGGCAAGCAGATTAAAACCAAAGCTGACATTAAAGAGTTCCGGAAGCACGCCACCATGGTATTCCAGGACCCGTACAGCTCCTTAAACCCACGTATGACGGTTGCCGACATCATCGGCGAACCGCTGGATATCCACCACATGTACAAAACCAAACAGGAACGGCAGGACCGTATTCTGGAGCTGATGAATTACGTCGGCCTGAACTCGGAGCACGCAGCGCGGTATGCGCATGAATTCTCCGGCGGCCAGCGCCAGCGCATCGGCATTGCCCGGTCCCTGGCGGTCAATCCGGACTTCATTGTCTGTGACGAACCGGTTTCCGCTCTGGACGTATCCATCCAGGCGCAGGTCATCAACATGTTTGAAGAGCTCCAGGAAAAGCTGGGCCTGACCTATTTGTTCATTGCCCATGACCTGCTGGTGGTTCGTCACATTTCTGACCGGATTGCCATCATGTACCTTGGCAAAATGGTAGAGCTGGCGGACGCCGCCGAAATTTATGACCATCCGCTCCATCCGTACTCGCAGTCCCTGCTGTCTGCCGTACCGGAGCCGGATCCGAAAGTGGCCAGAGCCAACCAGCGAATTGTGCTGGAAGGAGACATCCCATCTCCGTTGCACGCCCCCTCCGGTTGCCCGTTCCGGACCCGTTGCCGGTACGCCACGGAGCAGTGTGCCGAAAGCACACCGGAATTCCGGGAGCTTACCCCGGGCCACTTTGTGGCCTGCCACCGCGTAGAGGAAATTAATTAGTTTCCCTAGTGCAGCGCACTTTGAAATAGAAATAGAAGAAAGGATTAAATCTTATGAAGACGATGAAAAAGATTGTCGCTTTACTTTTAGCTCTTACCTTTGTAGTTGCTTTAAGTGCCTGCGGCAAGAACAAGAAACATCAAGATGGTGTTATGTCGGTCTGCCTTGCTTCCGAACCGGATACACTGGATCCGGCCCTCAACTCTGCTGTTGACGGCGCTACCATGTGTGTTCATCTGTTCTCCGGCCTTGCCAAATGGGCAGAAGGAGACGACGGCAACCTGGAAGTGGTTGCTGACGCTGCAACCGAACTGACGGAACCGGTAGTCAATGCTGACGGTACCGTTACTTACACCTACACCCTCCGCGACGGCCTGAAATGGTCTGACGGCAAAGACGTTACCGCTAACGACTTTGCATTTGCATGGCAGCGTGCCGGTACCGCAGCTCTTGGTGCCGACTACATGTACATGTTTGAAATTGTAAAGGGTTATTCCGAAACCGACACGAATGCACAGCTTGACGTTAAGGCTGTTGACGCCAAGACCCTGCAGGTAACCCTGACCAGCAACGTTCCGTACTGGAACCAGCTGCTTGCATTCCCATGCTTCTTCCCGGTACGGGAAGATGTGGTTTCCAACGAATCCTGGGCAACGGATCCGTCCACTTACATCTGCAACGGTCCGTATGTCATTTCCGAATGGGATCACAACTCCGTTATCAAGCTGAAGAAGAACGAAAACTATGTTGATGCCGACAAGGTAACCATGGAAGAATTAAACTTCTACCTGTCCGATGACGCTAACAACATGCTTTCCAACTTCCAGAACGGCGACTGGCAGCTGATTGATACCGTTCCTACCAACGAAATTGCCAATCTGCAGAAGGATTACAAGGATGAATATCATGTAACCGGTCAAATCGGCACTTACTACGCTTGCTGGAACATCAACCAGGATCTGCTTCCGAACTTCTCCGGCACTGCTGATGAAAAAGAACGTGCACAGGAAGAAATCCGGAGCGCTATCAGCCTTCTGCTTGACCGCAACTACATTGTAAACGACATTGCACAGGCAGGTCAGGTTCCTGCTTCTTCCTTCGTAGCCATGGGTATTACCGAACCGGACGGCACCGAATTCTATAAGAATGCCGGCTCCTCCGTTTCCACCGAATATGCCGGTTACTTCAACACCGCCGAAAGCGCATTTGACTCCAACTTCGCTTCTGCTGTTGAAACCCTGAAGAAGTACTACACCTATGACGATGCTTCCAAGAAGTTTACGGACTTCCCAAGCATTACTTACCTGTACAACACAGATGAAAGCCACAAGGCAATCGGCGAATACATTCAGAGCGCTCTTGCTACCGTAGGCATCAACATCCAGCTGGAAAACCAGGAATGGAACACCTTCCTGAACACCCGTAAGAACGGAGACTACGGTCTTGCCAGAAATGGTTGGATTGCTGACTATTCTGACCCAATCTCCTTCCTGGATCTGTGGACTTCTGTTTCCGGTAACAACGACATCCAGCTTGGTAAAGGCAACGCTGCCAACCTGAAGGTTTACAGCATTGATCTTTCCAAGTGGGGCTATGATGTTAAGGTAGAAAACGGCACCTGGGCTCAGACCTACGATGTCCTGATTTCCACCATCAAGACCTGCACAGATGAAACCAAGCGCTATGAAATGATGCACTATGCAGAAGACCTTCTCATGAGCACCGGTTGTATCTGCCCAATCTATTTCTATACTGACATTTACATGCTGGACTCTGACGTTCAGGGATACTATGAATCCCCGCTCGGCTACAAGTACTTCATGTATTGCACTTACAAATAAGATCTGAACAGGGGTTCTGTAACGCGCGTACAGAAAAGCCCATCAGTTAAACTTTGTATCATGATGCACTAGGAACAGGCCCTGCTTCCGAAAGGAAGCGGGGCCTGCGTTGTTTTTGGCAAACTGATAAAAATGCAAAGCAGAAGGACCCGGTTTTCTAAACCGAGTCTCCGCTTTTATGCTATAATTAGGAGAACTTTTTGGAGGTGACAGGATGGGAGAATGGTTAAAAGAGCACTGGAAGGATTTACTCCGCGGAGCGGTTGTTGTAGCCATTGTTGTGGTCATTATTGTATTTCATGATGATCTGAAAAATCTGGATGTCAGAGGGCTGGTAGAAATGGCTCCGTCCATCTGGGTGGCAGCGTTAATTGCGCTCCTGGTTTATGCTGTGAAAGGCGCGGTTATGGTCATTCCGGCATCTATGGTTTACTTAAGCATTGGCTTGGCGTTCCAAACGTGGCAGGCCATTATTATAAACACCCTTGGGGTGCTGATTGAACTCAGCGTTTCCTATCTGGTTGGCCGTTTTGTCGGTGGGGAAAGTGTAGAAAAGAAAATGGCAAAAATGCCAAAGGTGCAGGCAGCACTGAACGGAAAGTCCAATGCCACCGGTGCCGGTATTTTTGCAATCCGCTTTTCCGGAATCCCCATTGACATTGTTTCCATGTTCTTTGGCTCTACCGGATACAACTATCTGCGCTTCCTCTTCTGGAGCGCTCTGGGCGTGCTGCCGCGCGTCATTTTCTGTACGGCAGCCGGAGAAGCGGCCTATCATTTTGTTCCTTTCTTTGGAGGATAAGCTATGACACAGGAAGAACGTTTACAAAAACAATTTGATTTTTTATTGGAAATTGATAAGGAAAAGCTGGTACAGCGTCAGACGCCGCTGGCCGACAGCTCCCGTATGGAAAATGACGCGGAGCACGCCTGGCACATGGCCCTGTGCACGCTCATCCTGTCTGAATATGCCAATTCCGAAATAGATGTGGCGCGGACCATGGCCATGTGCCTCTGCCACGACTTAGTGGAAATCTATGCCGGAGACACCTACGCCTATGATGCCGCTGGTGTTGCGGGCCAGGCCGCACGGGAAGCCGAAGCGGCTCCCCGCCTGTTCGGCCTTCTGCCGGAAGACCAGCGGGATTATATTGCCGGACTGTTCCAGGAGTTTGAAGAACACCAGACACCGGAGTCCAAGTTTGCGCACGCTATGGATAACATCCAACCGGCCATGCTAAATAACGCAAGCAACGGTATTTCGTGGGTGGAGCACGGCGTGCGCTTAAGTCAGATCCTGCATCGCAACGAATTAACAGGACAGGGATCCGAGACCCTCTGGCAGTACTCCAGGGACCATTTTATCCTGCCGCACGTGGACACTGGGGAAATCATTGACAGTTGAGTTTTAAAACCCTTCGGGGTATCATAAAAATGATAAATATTTTGTAAAGGAGAACTTCATTATGCCTAGAGTTTTCTGTCCGTGGGATACCTTAATCCCGTTTATTACTGATGCATTTGTCGGTTACGGCGTACCTCGTGAAGACGCTGAAATCTGCACAGATGTATTGCTGGAATCCGACCGCAGAGGAATTGAGTCTCACGGTTGCAACCGCTTTAAGCCAATTTACATTGACCGCATTGAAGCCGGTATTCAGAACCCGGTTACCAACTTTGACATTATTAAAGAAACCGAATGTACTGCCGTTGTAGACGGCCATGACGGCATGGGCCAGGTTATCGGCTACAAGTCCATGCAGATGGCCATTGACAAGGCAAAGAAGTACGGTATGGGCATGGTTGCTGTCCGCAACTCCTGCCACTATGGTATTGCCGGTTATTATGCTTCCCAGGCTGCCAAGCAGGGCTGCATTGGCATTACCGGCACCAACGCCAGACCTTCTGTTGCCCCGACCTTTGGCGTAGAAGGTATGTTTGGTACCAACCCACTGACCGTCGGCATCCCAACTGATGAAGATTTTGACTTCGTCATTGACTGTGCCACCTCCATTACCCAGAACGGTAAAATTGAATACTATGAACGCATTGGCGAAGACGTACATCCGGGTACCGTCATTGGCCAGGATGGCCAGCCGGTAGAAGGTGACGCCGGTGTTGCTCTGAAGATGATTCGTCAGGGCACTGCCGCACTGACCACCCTTGGTGGAATCGGAGAAGCTCTTGGCGGATACAAGGGTTATGGTTACGCCATGGTCATTGAACTGCTTTCCTCCATCCTGCAGGACGGAGCTTACGGAAAGGCTCTGGACGGCAAGGATGAAAACGGAAACATCCGTCCGTATCACCTGGGTCACTTCTTCATTGCCATTGACACCGACCACTTCCTTGGCGAAGATGTAGCCAGAAAGAAAGCCGGAGAAATTATCCGCAGCGTACGGAACTCCAAGAAGGCACCGGGTCAGGATCGGATTTACACCGCCAACGAAAAAGAATGGGACGTATGGCTTTACAGAAAAGACAAGGGCGTTCCTATTACCGAACCGGTTCAGAAGGAACTTTGCCAGGTTAGGGATCACCTTGGCCTTACACAATACAAATTCCCGTGGGAGGACTAATTTATGGATTACGCAAAAGAATCGCTCAGACTGCATTATGAATGGAAAGGCAAGCTGGAAGTAACCGCAAGAGCTTCCGTAGACAGCAAAGATGCTCTGTCCCTTGCCTACACCCCGGGCGTTGCCCAGCCGTGCCTGGAAATTCAGAAGGACATTAACAAATCTTATGAACTGACTCGCCGCTGGAACACCGTTGCCGTTGTAACCGACGGTACTGCCGTTCTTGGTCTTGGAGACATCGGTCCGGAAGCCGGTATGCCGGTTATGGAAGGCAAGTGCGTTCTGTTTAAGGAATTCGGTGGCGTAGACGCCATCCCGCTTTGCGTACGTTCCAAGGACGTAGATGACATTGTAAACACCGTTGCTCTTCTGGCCGGATCCTTTGGTGGCGTTAACCTGGAAGACATTGCCGCACCGCGCTGCTTTGAAATTGAAAAGAAACTGAAGGAACGCTGTGACATCCCCATTTTCCACGATGACCAGCACGGCACCGCCGTTATTACCCTGGCAGGTCTGATCAACGCCCTGAAGATTGTCGGCAAGAATATTGAGGACGTAAAGATTGTTACCTCCGGTGCCGGTGCAGCCGGTATTGCCATCATCAAGCTGCTGATGAGCATGGGCTTAAAGAAAGTTGTTATGACGGACCGTCATGGTGCCATCTATAAGGGCCGTGACAACCTGAACCCAATTAAGGAAGAAATGGCTGAAATTACCAATGAAGCCATGGAAAAGGGAACCCTGGCAGAAGTTATTAAGGGCGCAGACGTATTTATCGGCGTTTCCGCACCTGGCACTGTTACCAAGGAAATGGTACAGTCCATGGCCAAAGATCCTATCATCTTTGCCTGTGCCAACCCGGTTCCGGAAATCTTCCCGGATGAAGCCAAAGCCGCAGGTGCAGCTGTTATTGCTACCGGCCGTTCTGACTTCCCGAACCAGATTAACAACGTTCTGGCATTCCCGGGAATCTTCCGTGGTACCCTGGACACCCGCGCATCTGACATCAATGACGAAATGAAGGTTGCTGCCGCTTATGCACTGGCTAACCTGATTTCCGACGAAGAGCTGAATCCGGACTATATCATTCCGGCAGCCTTTGACCCACGTGTTAAGGATGCCGTAGCCGAAGCTGTTGCAGAAGCAGCCCGCAAGTCCGGCGTTGCCCGCATCTAAGTAAATAAAAGAGTCCAAAAAGAGCGCGTTGCAAAACGCGCTCTTTTTCTGTGTACATCCCTATACACTTGCACTTACCGGGATGCTTCCTTATGCGCTCTTTCCGACGTTTGACACCAAAAAAGGAACTCTGTATACTGATATCAATTAGTATCAATAGGTATCAGTTTAAGGAGGTGCCAGTCATGGATATTTCACGCTTTGCAGAAATTATTTCTGACAAGCAGTTTAGCAACTTCAAAAAGATGAATTATAAATACCCAAATGACTTTGCGGATTTTATTGCCATCCTGCAGGACTCCTATTATGAAACCATACCGTTAAAGGATGCACAGGGTAAAAACCTGGTGTATCTTCCCATCTGCACTAGGATACATCTGGATGCGGTTAAATTGTTATATACTGCCCGACCTGCCGCCTATGGCACCAAGGCCTTGGAAGAAGAAATCATAGCCACCTCAGCTATAGAACAAATTGATTTCAGCAGGGACAGCGTGCGCAATATCTTAAAAGGTCTTGCCCCAAAAACAGAGGAAGAAGACCGGATTTACGGTCTGAAAAAAGGCTTTGAATTCATCAGCCGGAAAGAACATAAAATTACGGAAGAAAATCTGTATGCCCTATACCAGATGGCCATTGGAAATTATCTTCCGAAAGAAGGCGCCCTGTTGCCGGGTCAGCACTATCGCCACGCGCCGGTTTATATTATGAGCAACAAGGTGGAACACAGCGGCATTCCCCACGAAAAG
>CAVFBE010000040.1:0-14530 GCA_963620745.1 Muribaculaceae bacterium
CTGCCGATGAAATGGAACAGCTCAAGACGCTGGATGAGAACCGTTCTATGTGGGCAGAATATGATGATCCCATGATTGTGCAGTATGCCATGGAAACACAGTAAAAAGACCAGCCCCTGCTGTTTATCAGCAGGGGCTTTGAAGTTTTTCTTTAGACAGCAATACTACCGTCTCTACATGCGCCGTCCGGGGGAACATGTCTACCGGGGTAATGGCGCGGGCGATGTAGCCTTCTTCCTGTAACAGGGCGCAATCTCGGGCAAGAGTGGCTGGGTCACAGGAGACGTAGACAATGCGCTTGGGGGCGAAGCCGGCAAGGATTGGAATGAGATCCCGGCTGAGCCCCTTCCGTGGAGGGTCAACCAGGATGACGTCGGCGTGGACCTTGTCCTGCTTCAGCCGGAGCGCCGCCTTGGCGGCGTCTCCGCAGAAGAAGACGGCATTGGTAATGCCATTGTCTGCCGCGTTGCGCTTGGCGTCTTCTACGGCTTCCGGAATCAGTTCCACGCCGTAAATCCGGTTGACCCGGTCTGCCATGGTCAGACCGATGGTGCCGGTTCCGCAATAAAGGTCTAAAAGGGTATCTTCTTTGGTCAGCTGTGCATATTCGGCTGCTTTGGAATAAAGCACTTCACATTGGGCGCTGTTGACCTGATAAAAGGAAAGTGGGGAAATGCGGAAGCGTTTGCCAAGAAGCTGGTCCTGGATGTAGCCGTTACCAAGTAAGACCTTGTTGTCTTTGCCCAGAATAACGTTGGTGTTTTCTGCGTTACGGTTCAGGACAACGGTTTTTAACGTGGGGAACTGTTGCAGGGCCTGCAGCAGTTCGTCCAGATGCGGAACGGCAAAATCGGTTACCACCAAGCAGACCATCAGCTCTTTGGAAAAGTGGCCTTCCCTGAAATAGAGGTGGCGGAGCAGACCGGTATGGCTTGCTTCCTGATAAATAGATATGGAATAGGTTTGTACCCAGTCCGTAATGACCTGAATCAGGTTGGCAAAGAGGGCGGGCTGCAAAAGACAGTCCGTGCAGGGAACAATGCGATGGGAATGGAAGGTGTAAAAACCGACCTGCAGCCCGTCCTGGTTGCCGACGGGATATTGGGCTTTGTTGCGGTAACGGGTCTGCTCCGCGCTGCCCAGAATGGGGCTGACGGCGCAGTCTATGTGGCCGATGCGGCGGAAGGCGTCTTCCACACGCTGCTGCTTGTATTGCAATTCGGCTTCATAGGAAACGTGGCGGAAACAACAGCCGCCGCAGCGGCCGGCCACAGCGCAGTCCGCCGGAATCCGGTCAGGGGAAGCCTGCAGGATTTCCTGCAGCTTCCCGACAGCATAATTCTTTTTGGCTTTGATAATATGGCAGCGTATTTCGTCCCCGATAGCGGTGCCGGAAACAAAGACGGCCTGTCCGTCATGGTGACCGATTCCGGTCCCTTCGGCAGACATCCCGTCAACGTGCAAAATAAGTTCCTGGTTTTTCTTTAACATAGACATTAAATCCGTTTTCGTTTAGAATAAATGGTACGCTCATTATAGCATGATTCAGTAGGGGAAGGAAGTGACGCAGATGGGCTATAAACTGAATCCGGACCTCTGGAATTCGGTACTGGTAGTGCCCACTTCCGTAGTGGATAAGCATCTGCGCCGGGTCAGTGGACAACAGCTGAAAGCCCTGCTTTATCTGCTTCGCTGGAACGGGCAAAGCCCTTCCCTGGAGCAAATGGCACAGGACATTGGCCTTTCCGTAGAGGACACCAAAGACGCCCTTTCCTACTGGGTGGAAACCGGTTATCTTTACCAGGACGGAGACGCCCCTGCACCGCTGACTGCTTCCAAGGAAGAAGCACCCCTTACGGATATTCCGGACGTGGCGCCAACCCATGAAACGGTGGCGGCGCGCATACTGGAATCTCCGGAAATTAAAGAGCTGTTCAATGAAGCGCAGCTACGGCTGGGAAAGACCATTGGGTATGACACCCAGGCCAAACTGCTCATGATGATAGACGCCTACGGCCTTCCGCCGGAGGTTATCCTTACCATTATTGAATACTCCGTTTCCCACGGGAAAAACTCCATTGCGTACATTTGCAAGGTGGGGAAGAACTGGGCCGAAGATGGTGTTGACACCTTGGAAGCGGCGGAAGACCGGCTACGCAGTTTGGACCAGGCAGAAAAGCTCTGGAAAGACTTTGCCGCACAATTTGCCGTAGATGCGCCAAAGGCCACTACCAGCCGCGTCAACTTCTTAAAGAAGTGGCGTCTGACGTGGCAGCAAAGCAATGACCTGATCTTTTACGCCTATGAGCAGATGATCAACAACATCAACAAGATTAACTTCAATTACCTGGATAAAATTCTGGAAAACTGGTACAGCCACGGCTGGCAGACGCCACAGGACGTCTTGCAGCAGGAAAAGGCGGAAAAACCGGAATTCAGCAGAAAAACTGCATCGCAGAAAACCGTGTCCTATGACTCCGAAGCCTATAAGAAAAAGGCGCGGGGTCCCATTGAATACAAGAGGAGAGATGACTGATGGAAAGCCTTTTGGAACGCGCCAAATCCACTGTGGATCAGCGCCGGAAGGATGCGGAAAAGACGGCGGAGGAACGCCGCCGAAGCCTGGAAACCATCTCTCCGGAATTAAAGCAGCTGAATGCAGACATTGCATCCGCCGGCCTGAAGGCCATGAAGGCCATCGGCATGGGAAAGGACGCCAAACCGTATCTGGAACAGCTGGCCGAAGAAAACCTGATGGCGCAGGAACGCCGTAAAATGCTGCTGACTGAAATGGGCCTGCCGGAAGATGCACTGGACGTGCAATATGTGTGTCCCAAATGTAAGGACACCGGCGTGGTGGACGGCCATTATTGCACCTGCCTGCGTACGCTGGTCAAGCAAATGCAATATGACGGGCTGAATCAGGCTGCACCGGCCAAGCAGTCCACCTTTGACAACTTTGACCTTGACTATTACAAGGGCGCCACGGAAGCGGACGGCACCGACGCCTATGAGCAGATGACCAAGATTTACAATTACTGCCGCTGCTGGGCTCTGGATTTTAACCGCAAATCCCCAAGCCTGTTGCTGTACGGCCGGACCGGCCTGGGCAAAACTCACCTGTCCCTTGCCATGGCAAACGAAGTCATAGACAAGGGCTACACCTGTATTTACGGTTCCGCTCAGAACCTGTTAAACCTGCTGGAAAAAGAAAAATTCGGACGCCTGAAGGATGACTCCTCGCCGGAGGAACAACTTCTTACGTGCGATTTACTCATCTTAGATGACTTAGGAGCCGAATTCACCACCCAGTTCACCATTTCCGCAGTCTACAACATTTTGAACACCCGGATTCTGACCGGACTTCCCACCGTCATCAGCACCAACCTGATGTATGATGAAATCGGGGACAAGTATTCCGAACGGGTTTACTCCCGCATCATCGGCAGCTTTACGCCGCTGGAGTTTTTGGGAAAAGACGTCCGTCAGCTGAAATCGTAACAAAGGAAAACCAAAAAGCCGGCTTTCGGGCCGGCTTTTTCTGAAAGGATTTATATGGATATTATACAGACTTTAACCACAGAATTTGGCCTGCAACGCTGGCAGGTGGAAAATACCGTCAACCTGATTAATGAAGGGAATACCATTCCCTTCATTGCCCGTTACCGGAAAGAAGCACACGGCACTCTGGATGACCAGGTGCTGCGGGAACTGAATGAACGGCTGGAATATTTACGGAATCTGGATAAGCGCCGGGAGGAGATTATCCATTCCATAACTGAACAGGAAAAAATGACGCCGGAACTGGAAGATGCTATTCTGAAGGCGGAAACGTTGGCTAAATTAGAAGATCTGTATCGCCCTTATAAACAGAAACGGCGCACCAGAGCCACCATGGCAAAGGAAAAGGGTCTGGAGCCGTTGGCGCAAAGCATCTGGGACAGAACGGTGCGCGGCACCCTAGCCCAGGAGGCAGAGGCCTACCTTTCCGAAGAAAACGGTGTGCCAACGGTGGAAGAGGCGTTGCAGGGGGCATCCGACATCCTGGCGGAACGGATTTCCGACGACGCGGAGCTGCGTGGCCGCCTGCGGGAACAATTCCTGCAATCCGCTACGCTGGATGCCAAAGCCGCCAAAGAGGAAGACAGTGTATACGCACAGTATTATGACTACTCGGAGCGGGTTGCAAAAATTGCCGGTCACCGGGTCCTTGCCGTGGACCGCGGGGAAAAGGAAGGCTTCCTGAAAGTTTCCGTTTCCTTTGACCGGGACAAAGCTCTGCATTGCATTGACCGCACGCTGATCCGCAGCAAGGGCACGGAAACCGACCGGTTCCTGCTGGCGGCCGCAGAAGATGCGTATGACAGATTAATTTACCCGTCCGTGGAGCGGGAAATCCGTTCCCGTCTAACAGAGGATGCCTGCACCAACGCCATTAAAGTGTTTGCGCAGAACCTGCGTCCGCTGTTAATGGCACCGCCGGTGAAAAACAAAGTGGTGCTTGCCCTGGATCCGGGTTACCGCATGGGCTGCAAGGTGGCCGTAGTGGACGGCACCGGCGCAGTCCTGGATACCGCTGTTATTTACGTAACCCAGGGGGACTACAAATACGCTCAGGCAAAAGAAACCCTGAAGAAATTAATTCAGAAAGATAAGGTAGAAGTGCTGTCCATTGGCAACGGCACGGCTTCCAAGGAAACAGAGCTGTTTGCCGTGGAAGTCATGAACGAAGTAAAACAACAATACGGCAGAAGCTTGTCCTACATGGTGGTCAGCGAAGCCGGTGCTTCCGTTTATTCCGCTTCCAAACTGGCCGCGGAGGAGTTCCCACAGTTTGATGTTAACCTGCGTTCGGCGGTCTCCATTGGCCGGCGCCTGCAGGATCCTTTGGCCGAGCTGGTCAAGATTGACCCGAAGGCCATTGGTGTGGGACAATATCAGCATGATATGCCGCAAAAGCAATTGGCAGCGGCACTGGACGGCGTGGTGGAAGACTGCGTCAACGCCGTTGGCGCAGACCTGAACACGGCGTCCCCGTCCCTGCTGTCCCACATTGCCGGCATCAACGGTACCGTGGCCAAAAACATTGTGGCCTATCGGGAAGAGAACGGCGCCTTTACCAGCCGTGCACAGCTGAAAAAAGTACCCAAACTGGGGCCAAAGGCATACGAGCAGTGCGCCGGCTTCCTCCGGGTGCCCGAATCCAAGAACGTGTTAGACCATACCGGCGTGCACCCGGAGTCTTACACCATTGCCAAAGAATTATTACAGCTTTGTGGGTATGACACAAAGGACGTTGCCGCGGGGCAGCTGTCCGGCCTGCCATCCAAGGTGGAAAAGCTGGGTTATAATGAAGTTGCTAAGCAACTGGATTGCGGTGTTCCCACATTGAAGGATATTACCAAAGAACTGTGCAAGCCGGGCCGGGACCCGCGGGACGAACTCCCACAGCCCCTGCTTCGGTCGGACGTTATGGACATGAAAGACCTGAAGCCCGGTATGGAGCTGAAGGGCACCGTCCGCAATGTCATTGACTTTGGCGCCTTCGTGGACATCGGGGTCCACGAAGACGGTCTGGTTCACATCTCGCAGATTGCGGACCGCTTCATTAAGCATCCGTCCGAAGTACTGGCTGTGGGAGACATTGTCACCGTAAAAGTACTGGACGTAGATGAAAAACGCGGACGCATTTCTTTGACCATGAAGGGCGTAAAGCAACAGTAAATACTGCATCGCAGAGCAAAACGGTGCAAAAAATAAAGGAGGAAAAAGAATGGACTATCTGGCAAAAGAACAGAAAGTTTCCGGCCTGACGGCGGAGCAGTTGCAAGCCGTTGGCTGCACGGAACCGGGTTTTAAGGAACTCAGCATGATTCGGGTTGCCAAATACCTGACCAATATGACCAAGCATCCGGGCGGACTGCCGTATGCGTTTGGCATGGTGTGCTCCCGGGTCATGGGCTTTTATTCCAAGGAAGACTGGAAGGCACTGAAAAAGTCCAGAACCAAGAAAAAGGTTAAGCTGCCAAACGGCCGCAGCCTGAAGCTGACCTTTGTGGAGTGCCCGGAGCAGTACCGCAAACAGGACGGCAAGGATCGGATTATTGTGCTGTCCCACGGCTTTAATTCCGTCAGCACCTACATGCTGCAGTACTATTCCATTTACATGAAGGATGGCTTCTCCGCAGTCTACTTTGACCAGCGCGGTCACAAGAAAGCCAAGAAATACGAATGCACCATGGGCTACAACGAAGCGTTAGACCTGATTGACATTGTAAAATACCTGCGCAAAAAGCACGGACGGAACGCCATTATTGGTGTACAGGGGGAATCCATGGGCTCCGGTACCCTGGCCCAGGCCCTGGACGGAATTGATGAAACCTCTGACTTTGCCGTCCTGGACTGCGGCTACTCCGGCATGGACGAAATGGCCTGCTGGATTGAAAAGCTGTTCTTCTTCTACCCGAAGGCCGCCTTGCATGACCTGGTAAATGAACTCTCTACCGTCGGCGATGTAAAATACACAGACGTGAAAGGCCTTACCCATATTAAAGCCGCGCGGCCGAACTATCCGGTCTTCTTTGCCCACGGTGGCGGCGACTTCTTTGTGCCAACCCACTTCTCCAAAGATATGGCAAAGGCCAAACGGGGCAAAGCAGAACTGCATATTTACGGCCACGCGTTCCATGCGCAGTCCCGCTTTCTGCATCATAAGGACTATGAAAAAGACATCCACGACTGGATGGAGAAAAACTATCTGCTGTAAGCTTTACTTGCAAAAACAGATGGCAAAAAAATACCGCATCCTGGGCGTTAAGCCTCGGATGCGGTGTTTTGCTTTATGGTGTCAGGTGACGTCCTTGACGTCTAAGAAGGCGGTGTATTGCATTTGCTTCGGGGTGTAGCCGTCAAGGACGTGAAGCATGTCAATTGCTACGACTTTGGCGTCCGGGAGGGAGTGCTCCAGATAGTTGCCGCATTCCTGACGCCTGGCACCCGGAATGTCCCCTTCAAAGTCACGAATGAAGGCAAAGGTGTTCTGCAGCAGAGAGATGACTTCTTCCTTGGGGAGGGTGTCCCGCGTCAGGAAGTAAAAGCCGGTGCGGCAGCCCATTGGCCCGACATAAATAATCTGGTCAGAATATTTGGTGTTGCGTACATAGGTGGCAAACAGGTGTTCAAAGGTGTGCAGGCCGCCATTGGAGACGTAGTCTCCTTTGTTCGGCTCCTTCATGCGGATGTCATAGGTAACTACGTCCCCGTCTACACGGGAAACGTAAAGTCCTTTTTTTAGCTTGTCGTGGTCAATGGCAAAGCTGGCAATCTGTTTCATACGGTAACTCCTTCATTCAGGCTGCCGCGACGGTAGCCTTCTTCATCAATGATAACTTTGGTAAAGCCCAGTACCTGGTAATAGGGGCGCAGGTAAGGCAGGATTTCTTTCAGCGCGGGGATGTCTACCGGTTCCACTTCTATTTTGGCGGTGGTGCCGCCGTCCATGCAGCGGACGCGGAAATTGGGAAAGTCATTATCCTTTAAATAGGTTTCTGCCAGGTCTATGCGATGCAGCTTCTCACTGGTAATGGGCTCTCCATACGGGACCCGGGACGCAAGGCAGGCAAAGCTTGGCTTGTACCAGGTGGGCAACATCAGCTCTTCGCTGATGTTGCGGATTTCCTGCTTGCTGAGGCCCGCTTCCAAAAGCGGACTTTTGATGGCAAGCTCTTGCAGGGCCTTGCGTCCCGGACGGTAATCCGTCAGGTCGTCGGTGTTGGACCCTTCCACAAGGGTGAAGCCGTCCGCTTCCGCCAGTTCCTTGAATTGCTGAAAGAGTGCTTTCTTGCAGTGGTAACAACGGTCTTTCGGGTTGGACGCAAAGGCCGGAAGCGAAAGCGGCTTTGCCTGCACGACGACGTGCCGGATTCCCCGGTCCTTGCAAAAGCTGTCCGCTTCTTCTGTTTCCCAGTGGGGATTTAATTCGGAAACTGCCGTAATGGCAACGCAGTTTTCTCCGACTGCTTCTTTGGCGGCGGCCAGTAACAGTGTGGAGTCCACGCCGCCGGAAAAGGCAACGGCAACTTTTTGGTAACTCTTCAAAATCTGGAGGAGTTTCTGATATTTTTCCTGCTCCATGAACGTCCCTCCGTTTCTGCCGTTCATTATATTACAACTCTTTGAAATTTCCCATACTTATGGTAAACTACATACGCACAAAGGAGGAATTCGTATGAAACATATTGATATTAAGGACATTCTGGCAGATGCCTCGTTCCTGCAGCAGGATGTAACGGTTTGCGGATGGGTCCGCACCAGCCGTGACTCCAAAACCATGGCGTTCATGGAGCTGAATGACGGCACCTGCTTTAAACATATCCAGGTGGTTATTGATAAGGAAGAATTCAATGATGCCGCTTCCCTGGCAGAAGCCATGAAGCTGGGCGCAGCTGTTTGCGTTACCGGTACCGTGGTGCCGTCTGCCGTTGCCAAAGACGGCGGCGTGGAAATCAACGCCAAAGCCATTGAAATTCTGGGCACCTGCCCACCGGAATATCCGCTGCAGAAAAAGCGGCACACACTGGAATACCTGCGTACCATGCCACACCTCCGCGTTCGTACGAATACCTTCAACGCCGTATTCCGTGTCAGATCCGTACTGGCCGCCGCCGTACACGAATATTTCCAGAGCAACGGTTATGTTTACATTAACAGCCCGCTGATTACCGGCTCTGACTGTGAAGGCGCCGGAGAAATGTTCCAGGTTACCACCATTGGCTATGACGCCGAAAAGAAGTATGAAACCGCAGAGGACTACTATGCTGCGGACTTCTTCGGCAAGAAGGCCGGCCTTTCCGTATCCGGCCAGTTGGAAGGCGAAATGGCCGCTACGGCCCTTGGCCGGATTTATACCTTCGGGCCGTCCTTCCGGGCCGAAAAGTCCAACACCCAGCGCCACGTGGCAGAGTTCTGGCACGTAGAGCCGGAAGTGGCTTTTGCAGAGCTGCCGGACATTATTGCCATTGCAGAGGAAATGATTAAATTCCTGATTAACGCCGTGTTGGAACGCTGCCCGCAGGAAATGGACTTCTTTGACAAACGCGTGGCGCCGGGCTTAAAGGAAAAGCTGCATAACGTGGTCAACAATGACTTCCAGATTCTGGATTACACAGACGCCATTGAACTGCTGCAAAAAGCAGATGTGGAATTCAAGATTCCGGTAGAATGGGGCATTGACCTTGGCACAGAGCATGAACGCTACATCACCGAAAAGGTGTTCAATAAACCGGTCTTTGTTACCAACTACCCGAAGGAAATCAAGTCCTTCTACATGAAGCAGAATCCGGACGGCAAGACCGTTGCTGCCACGGACCTTCTGGTTCCGGGTGTAGGGGAAATTATCGGCTGCTCCGAAAGAGAAGCAGATTATGACAAGCTGGTAGAAGCCATGAAGGTACGCGGCATGGATATGGACGCGTATTCGGATTACCTGGATCTGCGCCGCTACGGTTCCGTACCGCACAGCGGATTCGGCCTTGGCTTTGAACGGATGGTTATGTACTGCACCGGTATGGAAAATATCCGGGATGTCATTCTGTTCCCAAGAACCGTTGGCAACATTCGCTAATCTTAAAAAAGAAACAGGGCCTGCTGCAGACAAATGGTCTGTGGCAGGCTTCATGTGCTTATAGCGGATTATTTGCAAATATACTATAATGAAAACAGCTTAGCTTGGCGCAAAAAAGAAGGAAGGTGCCGGAATGAAAAATCTGAAACGGTTGGCGGAGCAGCAGCTCCAAAAAGTAATCAACAAGGTGGCTGGTTCCGGCCTGTCCCAGGATGAAAGTTTAGCGCTGGGGCCACGCTCTGTTACGGAGGGTATGCCGGAGCTGGCCAGACAGGCTGCTGCGGAGTCCTGCGTTTTATTGCGGAATGACGGCACCTTACCACTGGATAAGGATGACTCCATTGCCGTGTTTGGCCGTTGCCAGCAGGACTGGTTTTACGTTGGCTATGGCAGTGGCGGAGACGTACATCCGCCATACACGGTCAACTTTATGGAAGGCCTGAAAAATGCCGGAGCCCTGTATGACCGGGGCCTGGCGCAGATTTATGATGAGTGGACCCACTCGGAAGAACATGCCGCCTATCATGGCTTCTGGGGCCATTGGCCAATGTCCCATCCGGAAATGCCGGTAGACACGGCGCTGGTTAAGGGCATTGCCGAACGCAACCATACCGCCGTTGTGGTTCTTGGCAGAGCGGCCGGAGAAGACCGGGAAAACACCTTAACGCCCGGCAGTTATTACTTAACAGACGAAGAAGAAAACTTATTGCAGACGGTCTCTTCGGCCTTTGCCAAGACCGTTGTGGTTTTAAATATCGGGAACATTATAGACTTTTCCTGGACCGGCAAATATAAGCTGGATGCCATCCTGCTTGCGTGGCAGGGCGGTATGGAAAGCGGCAATGCCGTTGCCGACGTGTTGTACGGCAAGGTTTCCCCGTGTGGGAAATTGGCCGACACCATTGCCAGAAATTATCAGGACTATCCCAGCAGCAGTCACTTTGGAGACAAGCTGAAAAATGAATATGAAGAGGGTATCTTCCTTGGATACCGCTACTTTGAAAAATACCGGGAAGACCAGATCTTATACCCATTCGGCTACGGCCTCAGTTACACGGATTTTGAAGTAAATCCCGTGGGGCTTGCGTACAACGAAGGGGAAAACAAGGTTACTGTCCAAGTGCGGGTTACCAATACCGGACGGTATCCGGGCAAGGAAGTCATCAAGCTCTGGTGCCTGCCGCCGGAGGGCAGATTAAAACAGCCGAACCGCGTTTTAGTCGGTTTCGGCAAAACCAAGGAACTGCCGCCCGGAGAGCGGCAGAACTTACTGGTTACCGCTAAACTGGACTACATGGCTTCCTATGATGAATGGAAGCATGCGTTCCTGTATGAACAGGGCGAATACCGCTTCATGATTAATGACACCCTGTATGGTTCTGTTTTCATGAAGGAAGAAACCATTCAAAAGCAGTGTGAACAGGCCGCTGTTCCGGGCGTAGACTTACGTGCCCGCATTGAAAAGCGCTTGCCGGAAGAGCTTCAGCCAAAAGGACAGAACCTCCTGCGTCTGACAGACGTTAAGGAGGGCAGGGTAACCCTGGATGACTTTGTTGCAGAACTCAGCAACCAGGAACTGGAAGCCCTGACCCGCGGACACGGTTTCATGCACAGCCCGCTTGGCACGGACGGCAACGCCGGTACCTTTGGCGGCATCCTTCCGTCTCTGCAGGAGAAGGAAGTGCCGGTCATTACTACCACGGACGGCCCAGCCGGCATCCGGCTGAACCGCTTCAGCTCATTGTTGCCGTGCGGCACCGCGCTGGCGTGCACCTGGAACCTGGATTTAGTTACGGACGTATATGAACTGCTTGGAGCAGAAATGGTGTCCGCCGGGTCCGACGTGCTTCTGGCGCCGGGCATGAATCTGCACCGGAATCCGCTTTGCGGCAGAAACTTTGAATACTTTTCCGAAGATCCGCTGCTGTCCGGATTCATGGCCGCCGCCGTTATTCGCGGCATCCAGCGCAACGGCGTCAGCGCCTGTCCAAAGCATTTCTGCTGTAACAATCAGGAAACCAACCGTACGAGTAATGACTCCGTAGTTGGGGAGCGCGCCCTGCGGGAACTGTACCTTCGCAATTTTGAAATTGCCGTCAAGGAAGGCAAACCGCTCTGCATCATGACCTCCTACAACAAGGTCAACGGCGTCTGGTCCCATTACAACTATGACTTAGTTACCACCATTCTCCGCAAAGACTGGGGATATGATGGACTGGTCATGACTGACTGGTGGATGAAGCCCGCGCACAGTCCGGAATTTCCATCGCTGAAAAACAACGCGTACCGCGTGCGTGCCGGAGTAGACCTCCTGATGCCGGGGGACATGAATCGCCTGGCCCGGTCTTACAAAGCTGACAGCTCGCTGCTGGAAACGCTTGGAAAACGGCATGGCCTGACCAAGGGCGAGCTACAAACCACCGCCAAACACACACTCCAATTTATGTTACATTTCATGCATTAAAAAGAAGGAACTGAAGATGAATTTAGAAGGAAAACACGTACTGGTCATGGGTCTTGCCCGCAGCGGCATGGCCGCCATTAAGGTGCTGACCCGGCTTGGGGCCACGGTAACCCTGTCCGAACAGAAAGCCAAGGAAGATCTGAAAGAGCTTCCGCAGCTGGAGGAACTGGGGGTTACCGTTGTGGACCAAAGCCTGGCCGTGTTCCGGCAGCCGTATGACCTGTGCGTTAAGAACCCGGGCATCCCGTACCGCTCGGATAAAATTCAGGCTTTGGAGGCCCAGAACATTCCGGTCATTACGGAAATTGAACTGGCCTTCCGGGTGGCCAAGCCGCAACACTACTTTGCCATTACGGGCACCAACGGCAAGACCACAACCAGTACGCTGGTGTACCACATTCTGGAAAAAGCCTATGGAAAGAAAGTGCACCTCTGCGGCAACATCGGCATTCCTTTATGCGAGATAGTCCTGCAGGAAAATCTGCTGGAAGAAGAAGGGCACTATATTGCCCTGGAAGTATCCAACTTCCAACTGGTCAACATTGAACAGTTCCGTCCGGAAGTAGCAACTATTATTAATCTGTCTCCGGACCACGTGGACTTCATGGGCAGCCTGGAAAATTACTATAAGTCCAAGACGGAAGTGTACCGCAACATGCGGGACAATGACCTGTTTATCCTGAATGCGGATGACCCGCTGGTAAAGGAATACACCGAAAAGTATCCGGTTCCCTGCAAGGTGCAGACCTTCAGCCTGGACCGCCAGGATACGGATGATTACGTAAAAGACGGCTACGTTTGCGTGGCCGGAGACCCGGTTTTGCCGCTGGATAAAATCCACATTGTAGGCAAACACAATTTGCAGAACGTTATGATTGCCGTGGCCATGGCCAGAGCAGCCGGCGTGGACAAAGACGCCATTTGCGCCGCGGTAGATGCCTTCCATGGCGTAGAACACCGCATGGAGTTTGTTCGCGAATGGAACGGCGTAAAATTCTATAATGACTCAAAGGGCACCAACACAGATGCCACCATTACCGCATTAAAGTCCTTTGACCGCGGCGTCATCCTTCTCTTTGGCGGCTTTGAAAAAGGTCTGGCCATGGACGACGTCAAAGCCCACATGGGCTGCGTCAAGAAGGCCATCGGCTTTGGGGCTTGCGGCAAGCGTCTGGTGGACGACACCGTCGGTGCCGACGGCATCGTAGTAGATGACCTGCCTGCCGCACTGGCCAAAGCCGTGGAGCTTGCCCAGCCCGGTGACACCGTCCTCCTCAGCCCAAGTACCAGTTCCTTTGACCAGTACTCCTGCTTTGAAGAGCGCGGCGAACACTTCAAAAAACTGGTCAATGCTCTATAAATCTTAGAAAAGTGGGCTTTGCAGAAACACAAACCAATTTACAGAGCAAAACTAAATCGCAAAAGAAAAACAGAAAACGCAGAAAGATAGAAAGCGCAGAAAGACGGAAAACAAAATGGGTAAGGACAGTTACATAGGTGTATTTGATTCTGGCATTGGCGGCATGACCGTAGTGCAAAGCATTGTAGAAACCATGCCGAAAGAAAACATCATTTACTTTGGAGACACTGCTCATGTTCCCTATGGAACTCGCTCTAAAGCACAAATTACGGAATACGTCCTGGCTGACGTGCAATTTCTGCGGCAGTTTGATTTAAAAGCTATGGTCATTGCCTGTAATACGGCGGATTCAGTGGCAAAAGAAAAAGTGGTAGAAGCCTACCCGGACATGCCGGTTTTCGGCGTAGTGGAACCGGCCTCGGCGCAGGCCGCAAAAACCACGCGCAATGGCAAAATCGGGGTCATTGCCACAAACGCCACCGTAAAAACCAAGGCCTACCAAAAGGCAATTGCCCGATACAATCCGGAGGCGCAGGTTTACATGAAGGCCTGCCCGCTGCTGGTTCCGCTGGTAGAAAACGGCCAGTACCGGGTCGGCAATCCGGTAGTCAACCTGATTCTGGCAGACTACTTAAAGCCGCTGGCGGAAGAAGGCATTGACACCTTAGTGTTAGGATGCACCCATTATCCGCTTTTGGCAGATGCCATTGCATCCTTGTTCCCAGAGCTGACCTTAATCAGCTCCAGCACAGCGGCAGCGGCCTGCTTAAAGGAAACGTTGCGGGCGGAGCACTTGGAGCGGGACAGCGCCGACCCCGGCACCCGCCAGTTCTTCGTCAGTGACGCCGCCGAAAACTTCCAGGAACAAGCCGAAATTCTTTTAGGCGAAGCCCTAACCGACCCCGTCCAGCAAGTCACCCTCCTGGATAAGGACTAAAAGACTAAGTTAAAGCGCCTTCCCGGTGGCACACCACACCAAGCAACCCTTCTGGAGAAGGACTAAAAGACGACAAAGAGTAAAAAGAAACACCTTCCCTGCAGCAATACCACACTAAGTCGACTTTCTGGGGAAAGCCTAAATAAA
>CAVFBE010000041.1:0-10368 GCA_963620745.1 Muribaculaceae bacterium
GCACGGAGAAGACGAAGCGCGTCTTCCTGAAAACGACGGTCCGGATTGCCGACACAGCAAATCCGCTTTGCCGCCAAATCCTCCTGCCCGCCGAACAGGTCCAAAAGGCCGGTTTCCTTAGAATAGGCCATGGCGTTTACGGTAAAATCCCGGCGGGACAGATCCTCTGCCAGCTTACCGGTAAACTGCACCTGATTGGGATGACGGTTGTCTGCATAAGAACCGTCTATCCGGAAGGTGGTAACTTCTATGGTCTGGTGGTCTATCCGCACCCCAATGGTGCCATGCTGCGCACCGATATCAAACAGCGGATAATCGGCAAACACCGTCTTCATCTGCTCCGGTAAAGCAGACGTGGTCAGATCCCAATCATGTGGCTGCTTATGCAGTAACGCATCCCGTACGCATCCGCCGACGGCATAGGCTTCAAAGCCGGCCTGCCGCAGCGCGGAAAGCAGGGTTTGTACCGCAACAGGTACCTGTAATTCCATGGAATCCTCCTTTAATAGGATAGACCTTAAACTTAAGCTATACTTTGGACAGCCTGGCAATACTCATCATAAGTAACCAGTAAATTAATGACCTTCAGCAACTGCTTTCCGTTCATGCGCTCCGGCAGGTCCAGCTTTTGCAGCAGTTGCCGCCGCTTTTCTTTACTGCCGGGGCCTCCGGAAAGACCATCCCGGTAAAAGTCCACAGCGGTAATCTGTCTGTCCCGCTCCGCAGGACCGGCTTCCGGATGCTCCGTAATACCGGCACGGCGGAACGCTTCTATTAAAACATCATCCGGAATCCCCTCTACGCCCAGTTTCCCTTCGGCCCCGGGTTTTGCCTTGCGGCGTTCTTTTCCGTAAAGGTCCGGAATATACACATTGGTAATCTGCTCCTGCGGCACGGCATTTCCCAGAAAGTTCCGGATTAAAAATCCGGCAGAATCCGAGTCCGTCAGGACAATCAGTCCTCTGCTCTTTGCCAGGCGGCGTAATAGCGCCTGCTTTTCCTTGTCCTTAAAAATGCCGAAGCCATCGGTCTGTAATACTGTGGCATCTATGATATTGGCAAGCTTAATGGCATCATACTTGCCTTCCACCACAATGACCTTATCTGTTTTCAGCATGGGTTCTTCCCTGCCTCCCACAGTTCAATAAACAGCTGTTCAAACACCAGCTTGGAATCATCAAAGCGAGTTTTCAGCTTACGGTCTGCCCGTGCCAGAACCTCTAAGCACCTGCGTAAAGAGGCTATAGAATAACGTCCGCAGCGCTGATAGGCGTTCTTCATCCGGAAATCCTTTCCTTTATAGGATCCGGGAAACAGTTCCGCAACTTCTAAAGCCGTACGCCCAGCCTGTTTTCCTACCTTGGCACGGTATAAGTCCACATAACCGGAAACCAAAGCGCCCAGAATCATGGTAGGTTCTGTTTTGGTGTCAAACAGGATGGTCAGGGAACGGTATGCGGCATCAAAGTTTCCGGCCGCAATGGCATCAGCCATTTTAAAAGCCGTAGTTTCCAGGGATTGTACAGCCATGGTCTCTATATGTTCTTTTTGCACCACTGCCCCGGCATAACTG
Source organism: Muribaculaceae bacterium (assembly GCA_963620745.1). Lineage (GTDB taxonomy): Bacteria > Bacillota > Clostridia > Oscillospirales > Acutalibacteraceae > RUG420. The sequence goes on from CAVFBE010000041.1 coordinate 1,574, forward strand.
CAAACCTTACCTACTTCATTCTGTAAATTTGCCATGTCCGTACCGACATATTCCAGGAAGTAGCGGGCGGTGCTGTAATCTATGGAGCTGCCCCATTTTTTGCATTCCGAAATAATGAATTTTACCAGGTCATTATCCGAACGGGTGGACAGGTTGCTAACCATACCCGCCTTTTTGAAGGCATTCAGCAATTCTTTGGATTTGGCGTTGGATCCGACCTCTGCGGTATCCTGCCAAAAGACCAGGACGCAGGTGTCCGGTAAATCAGACAGGATTTCCAACAGTTGATTTTGTTCCGGTTCCGTTAGCTCTTTCAACGGGAAGTCATGGACAAAGACACAGGTCCGTGGGCTCATGACCGGAAGCATTTCCACACAGTCGGCAATTTCCTGAACGGAGGTGTCTTCCCCTTTCAGCTGATGCACGTTGAACGCTTCCAGACCGGCCGGAACCACCCGTTTCAACAGAAGGTTGGCATATTTCTGTTTCAGGTACTGTTCCGTACCCATAATCAAGTAAACCGGTTTAAACTGCTCTGTTTTAATGCTGTCCCACAAAAGCTTTTCTTCATTCACCGGCGCCACCTCCTTTTTGTGTATAAATTATAGCGAACAGGCCCTTCTATTTCAACAAATCATAGCTAAGTGCAGCGCCGAAAAACAGGACTAAACAGAGCAGTCCGGTCAGGCGCGGCAGGGATCCTTTCTGCAGGGCCGGAATGCGGTCCTGCTTTGGCAAAGAATAGTGAAACAGCAAGGTCAGCGCCACCAGCAAAAGGCAGCCTGCCGCGGCTAGTTGTAAAGAGGGACTGTCTATGGCAAGATAGCTGAATCGCCAGGAGGAAAGAATCCGGCAGGAAAAGTTTACGTAGCGGACAATTTCCCCTGCCACCAGGAAACACCACGGCGTCAGCAGCTGCAGGCCCGGAATGCCATTCAGAACCGCACCTACTCCGCCAAGGATAATGGCCGGGGAAGACACGCCCGTAATCAGCAGGTTGCTAAGTGGCGAGACCAACGAAATACTACCAAACGTCAGCATAACCACCGGCAAGGTGAAAACAAAGGTGCTGGCGGACAAGGCCAACGTACTAAGGAGGCGTTCCACTGTTTTTTTGTCCCGGAACCGGCGATGCAGCTGTTTATACAAGATTGGATACACACTTAAAATACCAAGAGTGGCAAAGTAAGACAGTAGCAGGCCGGAATCTCCTCCGGCAAAAGGATTGCCAATGCACAGCAAAAATCCCGCAAAGCCCAGGGAATTTAAGGAGTCCACGGATAAGACAAAGGACTTGCCCAGGAAGAAAACCAAAAGCATGAACCCGGCACGGATGCCGCTTTTGGAGAAGCCGGTCAGCGCCATGAAAAAAACGGTGAAGGCAATGCCGCCCCAGCAGGAAATCCGTTTGCCCAGACCGGCTTTCAGAAGGCTGCGATACAGTAGCATGGCCCACAAAGAGGTATGAAAGCCGGAGACGGCAAACAGGTGCAAAATACCGGAGCGGCGGAACCACTCCTGCTGTTCCTCTGATATCAGGGTTTTGTCTCCCAGTAGCATGCCGTCCAGTACACCGGCTAGTTCTTCCGGCAGATAGTGACTGACACCGTCCAGCAGATATTGCCGGAACTGTTCTATTCTGTCCCGTACCGTTTTCTGCTCCTGCGGAGCGGGCGTGGCGCTAACCGAATCATAACAGAAAACACTGATATACGTTCCGGTGGAACGGTAATAGCGCTGAAAATCAGGGTCTCCTTCCCCCAGCTCATATACTTTTCCGCGAAAGGAAACCCGGTCTCCACACCCAGGCACATAGGTTTTGGAAATCAGCTGTACCTTAGTGCCATTCCAATCCACAATGCAACGGTGGTTACCGGAGGAGGAGTCTTTCAGCACTGCCGTTACCGTTCCACTGACCTGCTGGCGGGTACCGGCCAAAGCCAGTGTCGGTTCTAACACAAAATGCGTTTTGATTAGGAATAAGCTGCAGGCCAATACGCAGGAAAACAGTACCGCGGGAACAATGCCTGTCTTTTTATGGCGGAGCAGGCAAACCAGCTCCGCTGCCAAAAGGCAGGCAGCAGCAATCAACAGTCCCAGTGCAAAGGCTTTGCCGGTCAGCGCCAGCAGCCATAACGTCCATACATAAGCGGTACCAATGTAGAAAAAGGGCCGATCCATACCATCACCTCAAGCCCAGTTTCCCCTATTTTTCAAAATTTAGCAAAAAAGAAAGTACCGCCGGTTCCTCTGCAGGAACCAACGGTACTTTTGTTTTTATAAACGGTTTTTAGCCCGGAGGCCAGGTCATATCCCGTCCACCAAGGATGTGGAAGTGCAGGTGCGGTACACTCTGCTGACCCTGTTCGCCAATGTTGGAAACTACCCGGTATCCCTTGTCCAGTCCATCCTCTGCGGCAAGCTTCGGAATAATTTCAAAGATATGGGACACAATGGCACTGTTTTCCGGTGTAATGGCATCTACCGACGGAATGTGTTCTTTCGGGATAACCAGAATGTGGGTTGGTGCCTGCGGGTTAATGTCCCGGAAGGCAAAGATCTGGTCGTCTTCATACACTTTGGTGCTGGGGATTTCTCCGGCAGCAATCTTGCAAAACAGACAATCCATGGAACTCCTCCTTTTTAAATGATTTTCCACGTTTACCACGCAGAAGTTAGCCTAACAGGTCTTTAACAATGCTTTCTGCGGCCGCCAGCGCATCTGCTACTTTGGCTGCATCCTTGCCTCCGGCCATGGCGCTGTCCGGACGGCCACCGCCGTTTCCGCCGGCAATGGCAGCTACGGCTTTGACAATCTTGCCTGCGTGGGCGCCGGCCTGAACGGCCTCCGGTCCGCAGGCACAGGCAAAGCTGACTTTGCCGTTTGCCACGGAAGCCAGGATGGCTACCGTGTTGGGGCCGGCCTCTTTGGCGCTGTCGGCCATCTGGCGGAGCTCCCCGCCACCGACATTCTCTACCTGATTACAAATCAGTTTTACCGGACCAAGGTCTATGGCATTTTGTGCCATGCCCTCTGCCTGTAAGGCGGCCAGCTCCGCCTGCAGTGCTTCTACCTGCTTTTGTGCATCCTTCAGATGCTGTGCCAGCTGCGCTGCCTTGGTATCCAGTTCGGTTACGGTATTCAGCTTCAGTGTTGCTGCCGCTTTCTGCAGCAGTGCATTGTTTTCTGCAATGTAATTCATAACACCGGTACCGGTTACGGCTTCAATCCGGCGTACCCCCGCAGCAACAGAGGATTCGGACAAAATCTTAAACAGGCCCAGTCTGCCGGTGTTATCCACATGGGTACCACCGCAGAATTCTACAGAGAAGTCTCCGGCTTTGACAACGCGGACGCGGTCTCCGTACTTTTCTCCGAACAATGCCATGGCGCCCATCTTCTTGGCTTCTTCAATTGGCATTTCCTGCATGGTAACCGGAATGCCGTCCAGAATAATCTGGTTAACCAGGTCCTCTGTCTTTTGCAATTCTTCTGCGGTCATGGCAGAGAAATGCGTAAAGTCAAAACGGAGCACGTTGGCGTCTACATAAGAGCCAGCCTGTTCTACATGGGTACCAAGGACACGGCGCAGGGCTGCCTGCAGCAGGTGGGCGCCGGTATGGTTCCGCATGGTGGCTTTCCGTAAAGTTTCATCCACTGCTGCATGAGCGGCAGCGCCAACGGAAAGAGAGCCTTCTTCCACAGTACCAAAATGCAGGTAAACCGCATTTCCGGTTTTCTTGGTATCCTGTACAGCAAAGCGGAAGCCGTCTCCGGAAATCAGGCCGGTATCTCCGACCTGCCCGCCGCTTTCCGCATAAAATGTAGTCTGATCCAGTACCAAAGCTACCTGGTCTCCGGCAGTGGCGTTGTCTGCCAGCTGTCCGTCTTTGACAATGGCCAGTACTTTGGCATCTGTTGCAAAAGAATCATATCCGGCAAAGGTAGTTTTGGAAAGCTCCTGGGTCGGATCCCCGGCGCCCTTCCAGGCTTCTGCCACGTTCTTTTTGGCCGCGTCATCCTTGGCCTTCTGCTTGGCTTCCTTTACCAGTTCCAGATAACGGTCTTCGTCTACCGTCATGCCCTTTTCTTCCAGCATTTCCTTGGTCAGGTCAATGGGGAAGCCGAAGGTATCTGCCAGTTTGAAGGCATCTTCTCCGGAAAGCACTTTGGAATCCGAATTCTGAATAATGTCTTCCAGAATCTGGGTTCCGGCGTCTATGGTTTTATTAAAGGAAGCTTCTTCTGCCTGAATGACATTCTTAATGAAGTCCTGCTTTTCCAGCAGATTCGGATAGGCATCCTTGTTTTCGGAAATAACCACGTCTGCCACTTCCGTTAAGAACGGATGGTCAATGCCAAGCAAACGGCCATGGCGTGCTGCTCTGCGCAGCAGACGGCGCAGCACGTAGCCGCGGCCTTCATTGGACGGCATAACCCCGTCTCCAATTAAGAAGGTAACGGAACGGGCATGGTCCGTAATGACACGTAAGGAAATGTCATTCTTTTCTGTGGTCTTATGATATTCCACGCCGGAAATTTCCGACACTTTTTTCATAATGTTCCGGACGGTATCTACTTCAAACAGGTTGCCAACCCCCTGCATGACGCAGGCCAGCCGTTCCAGGCCCATGCCGGTGTCAATGTTGGGGTGTTCCAGCGGCGTGTAATTGCCTTTGCCGTCCCCTTCAAACTGGGTAAATACGTTGTTCCAGATTTCCATGTAGCGGTCACATTCACAGCCTACCTTGCAATCCGGCTTGCCGCAGCCGTGTTCCGGTCCGCGGTCAAAGTAGATTTCCGAGCAGGGTCCACAAGGGCCTTCGCCATGTTCCCAGAAGTTGTCAGCCTTGCCCAGACGCACAATGTGGTCCATGGGAACGCCAACTTCCTTGTTCCAGATTTCTACTGCTTCGTCGTCTTTTTCATAAACAGAGCAGTACAGCCGCTCCGCCGGAATTTCCAGTTCCTTGGTCAGGAATTCCCAGGCCCAGGGAATGGCTTCGTGCTTGAAATAATCCCCAAAAGAGAAGTTGCCCAGCATTTCAAAATAGGTGCCGTGGCGGTCGGTATGACCTACCTCGTCAATATCCGGGGTACGAATGCACTTCTGGCACGTGGTAACCCGTGTTTTCGGCGGCGTAACCTCTCCGGTAAAATATTTTTTCATTGGTGCCATGCCGGAGTTAATCAAAAGCAGACTTTTGTCTCCTTGTGGCACAAGCGAGAAACTTTCCAGACGCAGATGGTCCTTTCCTTCATAAAAGCGAAGAAAGCGTTCCCGCAGTTCATTCAGTCCTGTCCATTCCATGAACCAGTCTCCTTACTGTGACGTAATTTCTAAAAGATTCGCAAAATATTTTACTCTCTGCCCCTTTTAAAGTCAACGAAACGGGCAGAGAGTAGCGGTATTTCCTATCTTATTGTAATTCCTTTAAACAGCGGGCTAAGGCATCCTTCCAATCCGGCAGGCGATGGAATCCTGAACGGTCCAAAGAGTCCTTTGCCAGTACGGAGTTGTGTGGCCTTGGGGCCCGCGCTCCGTAAGCATCTGAGCTGATGGGTAAAATGCGCAGTTGCTTTCCGGACTGCCGTACAATTTCTTCGGCAAATTCGTAAAAGCTGCACTGTCCTTCATTGGTGGCGTGGTAAAATCCGTATTCCTCTGTCTGGATCATGTCCAGCAGGAGCACGGCCAGGTCCGGCGCGTACGTTGGGGATCCAATCTGATCCTTCACCACACTGATTTCTTCTTTGGTATCTGCCAGACGCAGAATAGTTTTAACAAAGTTGGTGCCGTGGGCGCTAAAGACCCAGGACGTGCGAACAACAAAGAAGCGGTCACAGCAAGCCTCTACCACTAACTCGCCAAGGTATTTGGTTTCCCCATATACATTCAGCGGGTGGCATTCATCCACGTTGTCATAAGGGAGGTCCAGGCCACCGTCAAAAACGTAATCCGTGCTGACATACAGAATTTTGGCGCCCAGCCGGTCGGCACATTCCGCCAAAACCCTGGTGGCTTCCGCGTTCACCGCCCGTGCCACCTTGGGCTCCTCTTCTGCCTTGTCCACTGCCGTGTAGGCCGCACAGTGGAGGATGGCATCCGGTGCTGCTGTCATTACGGCCCGCTCCAGTGCGTCCTTATCCAACAGGTCCAGTTCAGCCCGTGTGGGGGAAACCACTTCGTGACCTGCGGCAAGGGCGTACTTTTTTACTTCCTGTCCAAGCTGTCCGGTAACTCCGGTAAGAAATAGTTTCATGGGTACCTCAAAAATCTAAATTCAAGTCCTTCAGGAAAGGTGCTTTGGAATCTTTTTCCGAAAGGATGGGGTCTGTGATGCCCCAGTCTACGCAGATGTCGGGGTCATCAAAGCGAATGCCTCCGTCACACTCCGGAGCATAAAACGCGTCACATTTATACATAATTTCCACGTTGTCCGTCAGGGTAACAAAGCCGTGTGCAAAGCCCTTGGGAATGAAAAGCTGTTTTTTATTGTCCGCCGTCAGCTCTACCGACACCCATTGTTTGTAGGTAGGGCTGGCTTTCCGCAGATCTACGGCAACGTCCAGAATGGCACCCTGCAGACAGGTCAGTAATTTGGCCTGTGTGTAAGGGGCGCGTTGGAAGTGCAGTCCGCGGATAATTCCTTTTTTGGCAGAGAACGACCGGTTGTCCTGTACAAACTCTGTGGTAATGCCGTATTCTTTCAGGTCCCGTGCGGAATAGGTTTCCATAAACCAGCCGCGGTTGTCCCCAAACAGCTTCGGCGTAATAATTTTTACATCAGGGATTTTGGTTTCTTCCACTGTAATCAATCAAAGTTCCTCCTGTCCTTGCCCCAGACCGGACGTTCGCCCGGCTTGCCGCCGTATAGGATTTTGCCTTCTGCCACGCGGCGCAGATGGTCCCCATAAATGGACTTGCCGTACAGCTCTGCGGAAGCCATCAGCTGCTCTTTGGTAATCCAGTCCATGTTATAGGCAATTTCTTCCGGTGCGGAAATAATAATTCCCTGGCGGGTTTCAATGGTACGGATAAAATCTGCACAGTCAATCAGGGCGTCTACTGTGCCGGTATCCATCCAGGAAAAGCCCCGGCCCATCAGCTTAACTTCCAGGTCTCCGGCTTCCAGGTACATGGTATTCAGGTCTGTAATTTCCAGTTCCCCACGGGGAGACGGCTTAATCTTTTTTGCAAAGTCCACAACCCGATTGTCATAGAAGTACAAGCCGGTAACGGCAATATTGGATTTCGGATGTTCCGGTTTTTCCTCTATGGAAATAACGTGGCCGTCATCATCAAATTCCACTACGCCGAAGGCCTGTGGATTTTCCACAAAATAGCCGAACACGGTGGCTTTGGACTGTTCTGCAACGGCTGCCGCCGCGGCCTGCCGAAGCAGATAACCAAGTCCGGAGCCGAAGAAGATGTTGTCTCCCAGCACCATGGCCACACTGTCACCGTCAATGAAGTCTTCCCCAATCAGGAAGGCTTCCGCCAATCCGTTCGGATTTTCCTGCACTGCATAGGACAGCTCCAGTCCGAAATTGGAACCGTTACCCAGCAGATCTTCAAAGCGGGTAATATCCGTTGGCGTGGAAATAATCAGGATTTCCCGAATGCCGGCCAGCATCAGCATGGACAGCGGATAAAAGATCATCGGTTTGTCATAAACCGGCAGTAACTGTTTGGAAGTTACTTTTGTCAGCGGATACAGTCTGGTACCAGAACCGCCGGCTAAAACAATGCCTTTCATTATAGATCCTCCAAATATGATTCTTTTCCAAGGTATAAGCACTCTCAATATACTCTCATTTGCCGTTTTCGTCAAAAAAGATTATACTGTGGTTGTGTGCAAAGACTGTGCAGGCAGGGTTCCGCTTGGGCCCTGCAACGTACTCTGCTTTCATTTGAAAGGAGCCCTACATATGAAAACAATTGCAATTCTGGGCGGTGGTGCTTCCGGTCTTGCGGCAGCAGTTACGCTTGCCCGCAAACTTCCGGATACAACCGTCCTTCTTTATGAAAAAAATGCGGAACCCGGCCGCAAACTGCTTGCCACCGGAAACGGGCGCTGTAATCTGAGCAACCAAGACATCCGTCCGTCTGATTTCCATGGCGATTCAGCCCTTATCTCTCTGTTAACGGAATCCTTTTCCACGGAAGACTGCCTGGCCTTCTTCCGCAGTCTGGGCTTATCCACGTTGGCGGAAGAAGGCCGCATTTACCCCAGGACCATGGCAGCCGCCACCGTGCGGGACGTGCTTTGGGCCGAGGTACGCCGGCTGGGGGTTACCGTCAAATGCAATACCCCGGTGGAAACCCTTGCCAAAACGAAATCCGGCTTTTTGATTAACGGCACGGAGGCCGCTGACATGGTCCTGCTGGCTGTAGGCGGCAAGGCCGGCTCTAAGTTTGGCACTGACGGGGAAGGATATAAGCTGGTAAAAGCGCTCGGCTTGACCTATCAGCCCATTTCCCCGGCCCTGGTGCAAATGAAAATCAGGGAAGATATCAGTGGGCTGCACGGACTGCGTGTCCGCGCAGGCATTACCTTAAAAGACCACAACAGCAAAGAACAGGGCCGGGAAATCGGCGAATTACAATTTGCCGGTGACACCCTGTCCGGCATTGCCGCCATGCAGCTGTCCGGGACAGCCGCCGTTCTGGCAAAGACGGCATGGCCCACGGTCCATTTGGACTTCTGTCCGGAATGGACCGCGGCGGACGTGCTGTCCTTTTTGCAGGAACGGCGCACAGCGGCAGACCACTCTGCCGACAAACCGCAGG
>CAVFBE010000042.1:0-11233 GCA_963620745.1 Muribaculaceae bacterium
GTCCGAAGACGGGTTACAGTCTTTTTCTGATCTTTTGCAGGAAGACTTAAATAAGCTGCAGGAATATGAAGACAAAAAGGCGCAAAGTGCAGAGCAGGCAGAAGGAAACGCGCAGACAGAAGGAGACGGGGACACGCCGTTTCCGGTTTTGGGATATCCCACGGATCCGGTTTACCGGTACCTGTTATCTGCTTCCGGCAGCAAGGCTTCGGAAGAGGATAAAGCCTCTGCAAAGGAAACGAAGTCTGCGTTGCAGGGCATAACAGAAACTACTCTTTCCGTTTTCTATGAAAACGTAGCAGCCCTTTCTGTTGTGGAACAGTTGGGAAGTGTAGCGGCAACCATAGACGCGTTAGGAGAAGCAGGGGATATTCCATCTTTGTCCACTGTGGAAGGAAGCAGTCTGCAGCAGCTAAGTAGCATAAAGCAGTTGTTCCTTGGTATGGAAGACGCCTTAAAAAACCAGCTGGAAGACTGTTATGTAGAAGAATTTATAACGGAGCAGTTCAGCTGTTATGCCACCGGAGACCAGGCGGAGAATTTATCCGGAAGTACGTTTTCGGAAAGTCCGCTGTTTCGGGGCGAGGTAGAGTACATTCTGTTTGGAAAGGACTCGTTGCAGGCCAATGTGGCACTGTATTCTAATTTACTGTTTGCCTGCCGCTTGCTCTTCAATTGCATTTATGCGTTCGGTAACGCAAAAATGCGCAGTGAGGCCCTTGCGGTGGCAACGGCGCTGGCCGGATGGACCGGCATCGGCATAACCGCCGCGCAGAATCTGCTGTTACTTTTATGGGCCGGCGGGGAATCCGTCCTGGACGTTGCCACCCTGTGCAAGGGCGGTGCGGTGCCGCTGTTTAAAAACGCGTCCACCTGGACGCTCAGTTTAAACGGCGCAGGGCGCACCCTGGCAGAAGGTGCTGCAAATTACGCCAGCAAACAAATAGATGACGTCTTTACAGTAATAGAGCAAACGGCAGATGACCAACTGGAAGAGATTACCGGTGCCGCGGAAAACTATTTTCGACAGACGGCGGAAGGTGCTGCGGAAAGTGTAACCAATTTAATTGTGACCCCAATTGAAGCACAGCTGACCAGTCTGATTGGAAACCGCACAGCTGCGTATGCCGGAAAAAGTAAAGATCAAATACGGCAGATGATACAGGCTGCCGTGGATTCCGTGGAAGGAACCAGTACAGCAGTAACTCTGGGAAAGCAATTGTTTACCGAATATTGCTTAGAGGAGCTGACAGAAGAGGTTTACCAATATTATGAGCCTCTTTTATCTACAGAAGATGCCCTGTCTGAAGCAGCCGCTTCGGCTTTAGAAAAAGCTTTGGCAGATTCCTATGAGAAGCTGTTTTCTGCAATTGAAAATAATGTAAATCAAAAAGTGACGGAAGCAGAAAACCAGCTTCATCAGGTGGTAAGCGGAGCCAAAGAAAACGTAAAGAACCAAACGGTGGCGGTTATAAACCGCTATGCGGAAGAACTGGGCACCTTTCTGGGGACCGGAAACGGGACGACCTCAGCGTCCGTTTCCGGCTCTTCCGGACTGGCCTTTTCCTACCAGGATTATTTAAAGGTAATTACCTTTGTCCGGCTGCAAAGCAACTCCGGAAAAAGAGGAATGCTGACTCGCAGCGCCAAGGTAATGCAGGCCCGCGTGGCAGCAAAGGAATCTTCGTTTAATATTGCGCAGGCCTATACAGCAGTGCGGCTGAACGCAGAAGTCCGGGTTTCGTCTTATACCATAAAGGAGGAAAAAGAATATGCCTATTAAGAGATTGATGGTCTTTTTGCTCCTTGGAGTTTTTCTTTTAACCGCTTCTTCTTGTGGAAAGAAGTCGGCGGAAGAGCGTAAGGAAAGTGCAGCAGTGGAAGCAAAAACCGCAATTGCACAGGTTTCCTCTTTTGCAATTCCCATTCCTACCGGGTGGGAAGGAAAAGGCAATAAAGATAAGCTTTATGAAGAGGATGTGCAGGCAGTATCGTTTCTGTTAATTGGAGCAGAAGGCTCTTTGGAAGAGGCACTGCCGCAGGATCTGGCATTGTTTTTCAGCACGGGATTTTATGCAAATCAGACCGAAGTAATGCCGGAGACGGGGAACAGCACCCTGCAGACGGGAACCATTGAAAATGGAAGGTTAAACGAGACCTGGTATTATTGCGGTTTTAATTTGGAAAACGGACAGGGGTTCTTTGTCTATGTGGCAAAGGACGCAGGAGAAAAGGAGCGCTTGATACAATATGCGGAAACGTCTTATCAGGGATTGGCACGCTTCTGATGATGGCTCTTACAGTATAGAAGGGGCTTTCAGCATTACCATTTTTACGGTTTGTCTCCTGGCCGCCTTTTCCATTCTTTCCATTATTCGTGTGGAATTGGAAGTGCAGGATGCCATTAACCAGACTGCCATTGAGCTTTCCCAGTATACCTATGCTTTGGGGAAAGTGGTGCCGTTATCTGATACGGAAAATGATGCCACAGATCTGGGCGGCACCTTACAAAGTATTTTTATGGATCAGGCAAGGGAAACGGTAGCGGAGGGCATTGGTGCTCCTCTGGCGAAAAGCTTGGCAAAAAAACATTTTTCCCGTACAGAGTGGGAACCCTGGTTACAGGAGCAGGGAATTGCAGGAGGATATGCGGCCTTTGATTTTTCCGGCACCAGCATATTAGGAGATGGGAAAACCATTTCCATTACGGTTACCTATCCGCTACAGGTACAGACGTACGGCTTATTCTCCAAGCAGCTTACCATCTGTCAGACAGCGGAAACCCTGGCACTTCTGCCGGAGAATGCCTCTTTGCTGGAAGCCTTGCGTAACCAGCAGGGAGAAGAAACAGAGGAATCTATCTGGAAAAGCTCTAATTTTATCCGTGGCCGGTATTTTATCAGCCAGCTGAAATCGGAAAATGCCGGACAGGCGGTGGACTCCGGTGTAGGGATTGATTTTTATGATGCGGGGAACGGGGTTTACCGGGAAGCCTATTCCATGAATTTATTTTCTTCTACGTACAGCACCTGTAATGGGGATACAACGGAGCTTTCATCTTATTCCCTGAACCGGGAATCCACGGAAAAGCAGATACAGCAATATGCAACCCGGTTGGAGAAGGACATCCAATCCCTGAACGAAACCATTTTAATGGAGAGCGGGAAAGAGGAAACCGTCCTTCCTGCAAAGCGGAAAATCCTGATTCTGATTTTGCCGGAGGAGTGTCAGAAAAATGCAACCATGCAATCCGGATTGCAGCAAATAAAAGCAGACCTGCAGAAGCAGGGAACGGAAGTGGAGTATCGGTATGAGCAGGAGGCCTTATAGATGATTATTTTAGAATTAATGCGACTGGTTCTTTTAACCACGCTGCTCTGCCTGATTGCCATTACGGATATACAGACCCGCCTGATTCCCAAAGAACTCCTGTTGGAAATGGTGGCAGTGGAAACAGGGTATCTCCTGTTAAGTTGCTTTTTAAAAACATCGGAAACTAAATTGCATCAAATCTTGTTTCCGCCATTTATCGGCCTTTTAGTGGCTGCCTTCCTTTGTCTTTGTTGCCGCCTTTTGGCCAAAGACGGCATTGGCGGAGGGGACCTGAAATTACTGTTAGCTTTGGGCTTTTGTTGTGAATTGCAGGATTTCCTTGGAGCATTGGCAATAACCGCATTACTTTCTTTTGGGATAGGAGCTGTTCTTCTGTTAAGCAAAAAGATAGAAAAGGGTGGCACGCTTCCCTTCGCACCATTTCTGGCTATTGGTGTTATGGCGGAAACAATCCTTCAGCTGGTGAAACTATTATGAAACGAATTGTCCCTCTTGTTTTACTGTTCTGTCTTTGTGCCGGCGGGTGGGGTAAATTTATTTACTCCCAGGCAAACGCCACAGCCCGTTTTAACCGGCAATGGCAACAGGCGGAAGAGTTATATGAAAAGAAAATACCGGATGAGGCGCTGGAAGCCTACCTTTCCTGCCTTTCCATGGAACCAAAGAACCAGAAGGTGTTGCAGCGGGTCTCGGAACTGTACTTGCAGCTGAAGCAGTATGAAGAAGCAAGAAAAACCTGCGAAACGTTAGATTCCATTTTACCCGGCGATGCAGACAATCTTCTTCTTTGGGCAGACGCGTTTTTAGCAGAAAATCAGTATGCAGACGCGGTTTCCATCCTGGCAAAAGGAGATTCCGATTTGCTGCAGGAGAAACTGCGGGAAATAAAAGGGCAATACGTCTTAAGCTATTTGCCGCTTTCTTCTTTTCAGGACTGGTGTGGAGCCGGTACGCAGATGGTAGCTTCCGTTATAACAGAGTCCGGAACGGCAGCCGTATACACAGCTTCCGGGAGACGGTTGTTTGGCGGGGAACTTTCCTGGGCCGGCGGACCGTCAGAAGACGGGTCTTTATATCCGGTGTGCCAGGAGGGGCAATTCCTTTTTGCAGATGCAGAAGGGAACCGGCGGTTAGTGCCGGAGCAACTGATAGGCACACTTGGGCCAATGGCGTCCGGCTATGCGCCGGTTTCCCTTGATGGGGTATTTGGTTATATGGATGCAGAACTGCATCTGCAGGAAATGCACTATACCAAAACGTACGCCTTCCAAGAGGGTTATGCTTTGGCGCAACAGGACGGCGGGCTGGTACTTTTGGACAGCAACCTGCAAGTGGTTCGCTCCTGCCCGTTTTCTTCCGTGGTGGAAGACCCCTATGGGTATTCTTCCACCTATGGCGTCATCATAGGAAATAGCAATGGACTATGGTCTTTATATGGCCCGGACGGAGAAGCACTATCATCTTTTACCGCGGAGGAATTTCGGCTTCCGCAGGAGCGCAACGGGTTATTGGCTTTTCGTCAGGGTTCCCTTTGGGGCTTTGCGGATCAGCAGGGGAACGTGGTTATCCAGCCGTCCTTTGCGGACGCAAAATCCTTTTCGGAAGGCTACGCCGCAGTCAAAATCGGAGACAAGTGGGGTTATATTGATGAATCAGGCACACCGATTATAGATCCCGTCTTTGACGAAGCCGGCCCCATTTCCAAAGAGGGTACTGCCTTTGTCCGCAATAGCGCCGGTGTGAATTTGCTGAAACTAAATTGGTATGAATAGGAGGACCCACCACATGAAAGAGAAAGAGAAGATTTATACTGCCAAGCTGTATTTGGAAAAGCTGGCAAATGGAAGGAACCCGTTGGACGGAAGTGCCCTTCCGGAAGAAGATATCTTAAATAATGTAACGTTATGCCGCACCTTTATTTATGTGGCAGATTTGCTGGAGCAGATTCTGGAAAACGGGGGCTTGGTTGGAAAGGTTCCCAACGCAAAAAAAGCGCCCTTTTCCATTTCGGAAGAAGAGCGCATGGAAATTGATATTACAGAAAAGCCAGTTGGGGTTTCCCAATTGGCAGACCGGATTAATGCGGTATTGGATCCGCATGTAAAGTCTTTGCCCGTAGCCCAAATTACCAAGTGGCTGGAAGCAGAGGGTCTGTTGCGGACGGAAATACAAAATCAGGAGCGGGTAAAGTACGCTACGGAAGAAGGAAATGCCTTAGGTATTCTGACAGAAGAACGGATTAGCCATACCGGGCACCGGTACCGGAAAAACTTTTATGATGCGGCAGCACAGGCCTATGTGATTGCCAACCTGGAACAGATTGCAACTTTTGCCGGCTGACACCCCCGCCGGGCAAAGTGCAATAGATCGGCTTCCAGTGTGCGCTGTACCGCGGGCGTACCGGAGGCCGCAAAAAGCATCTCTTCAAACAGGCATTTGCCTGAGAAGAGATGCTTTTCTTTATAGAATTAGTTTTGTTGCGGGGGCACCAGGTTGTGATAGGCAACTTGTGATTCCCACTTTGTAATTAGCTTTTTGCGTAAAGGGAAAGCGCCTTTTGCATAACCGTGTTGGCAACCGGGATGGCGTTGGTTAAACCATAACCACCGGAATTTTCCAGAACAACCACAATGCAAAGCGGAAGGTCATCCCTCTGGGAGTATCCGGCAAACCAGGTGTGCGGATTGCCGTTGGAAACCTGTGCCGTACCGGTTTTACCACACATTTCCAGGTTCGGGAACTTACTGTCTTTGTAGTAGTCCGTAACATTGGACCGCAGAAGGTCATTCAGCTTGCGGGCAATGTTGGAACTGCAATAGGAAAGGTTTCCGCCGCGGGATCCGTAAATTAAGGTCGGATTCGGAGTAACACCGGTCTTGTTGGCAATAGCACCAAGAATGGTAATTTCATGGCACGGGTTAACCATGGTGGTGTACTGGCCAATGCCGGCCCAGGCGCGGTCAATGTCATAGGCGTCGGACAGGTCAAAGGTGCTGGTGGCACATTTAATGCCGTTGACTTCAATGGTTTTACCAAAGCCAAACTCCTTGGCGGTGGCCATCATTTCATTGTTGGTTAACAGATTGCAGGCAATCTGTGCAAATTCTGTGTTACAGGAGCGATTCAGCCCTTGTTTAAATGTGACAGTGCCATGGGTACTGTTACACTTAACCTTACTGCCGCTCTTGGTAGTAAAGTAACCGGGGCAGGTGAATGTCATGCTTTCAATGTTGCTGACATTTTCCAGTGCACAGGCAGTGGTAATGATCTTGAACGTGGAACCAGGTGTGTACGTGCCGCTGAAGAAGCGGTTCATATAAATGGCTTTGTAGTTGTCCGAAGAATCATCAATATCATCCGGTTTGTTGGCCGGATCATAGGTTGGGGTGGAGACGGCACAAAGAATTTCACCGGTTTTGTAGTTATAAACACCAATGCAACCTTTGTAATTGCCAAGGGCTTTATACGCGGTAACGGAAAGGTCAGCGTCTATGGTCAGCGTCAGGTCATTCTTTTTGCTGTCAGAGGCATACAAACCGTTAATCAGATTGTATCCGGTTAACTGGGAACGGAATGCGGTTTGTGCACCTGTGGAAATGAAGCCTTCGGAGTCCCCGACTACATGCAGGGTGGCTTTCCGGACAGCGGAGTCGGCATTGTACGTCCGTTCCCCGTCCTTTGTGGAAACCAAAACGGTTCCGTTGCGGTCGTAAATGGAGCCAGAGCTGGTAACCATGTGTTTGTTGTAAGGCTGGCTGACCCATGTTTTGGCCTGAATCAGCATGGTAAAAAGCAATACAATCATGGCAACGGCAAAGATGCCGCCGATGGCGTAAAGCCATTTGGAGCGTTTGAAAATTCGGTTCATGCTTTTCGCTTCCCTCCTTTTGCCCAGGTGCGGTTGTCTGCCGCCTTAATAAAGGCAAGCATGGCCCAGCAGGAAACCATACTGGTTCCGCCGTGGCTGATGAATGGAAGCGTAACACCGGTGAATGGCAGGAAGTCCATCACACCAAAGGTATGTAAGGCGGCCTGGAACAGAATCAGGGTTCCGGCTGCGCAGGTAGCAATGGAATAGAATGCGCTGGAAGAACCATTTGCATTCCGGATGGCGTGAATGAAAATTAACAGGTAACAGATCAGAACTAAGAATCCAATCAGCATGCCAAATTCTTCGCAGACAATGCCAAAGGCAAGGTCTTCAATGGCAGCGGCAATTTTACGAAGATAACCGTTGCCAACGCCCATACCGGCAAGTCCGCCGCTGACGGCATAGGTCATGGCGTGGGTCTGCTGGAAGCCTTTGCCGTAAACGTCGTCCCAAACGTGGCGATACGTGGCAAACCGGCTCATAACATAGTCTGACCGGAGCAGCACAACCATGGCTGCGGCCAGGCCGGCGCCGACTACAATGAAGAGTACGGTACGAATATCACCGGATCGCATGAAGGCCAGAACCAGGAATGCAGAGAAGAAAATCAGCGCGGTACCCAGGTCCTTCATCAGGAACAGCAGGCCAATGCAGACAACGGCAAAGATAATGTAATGCCAGATGTGCTTGCTGGTTTGTAATTTTTCCAGTGAGGCAGCACCAACAAAAACAAACGGGATTTTTACAATTTCCGAGGGCTGGAACGAAATGGAACCAATGGTTACCCAGTTGTAGGCGCCGTATTTGTAGCTGGCAAAGACCAGTCCGAAAATCAGAAGGGCAATGGCAAAAATTTCCATGGGGAGGATATATTTGTCTGCGCGATCTACGTCTGACAAAATCCAGAGCAAACCAATGTATCCGGCAAAGCCCAGGATAACGGCCAAAAACTGTGTCAGCAAAGTACTGGTGCTTTGGCAGGCGTTTAAAGCAAGGCCGATTCCGGTCAGGAAAAAGGCAATGATTTCCAGCCCCATGCTGTGTTTTTTCAAAATCAGGGAAGAGACAATGGCATAGGCCCATTCCAAAGCCAAAAAGGCAATAAAAACAGTGCCGGCACTTAAATTCTGACCAATGGTGGTCAGCGCTTCACTTAGAGAGACAATCTGAGCAAAGGACAGAATCTGGAACAAGGTCAGAATGGTCATGGCCGGAATCCATCGTGGACCGCTCATTTGGCTCACCTCACTTTAGTAATCAATTTCAAAGTCTTACTGTCTGAAAGAATAAAATTAAGAATAAGGATCATTAAATTTAATGGTATAACCGCAGATTTCAATGATGTCACTGTCAAAGAGCGGGGTTGGGGCAAAGATTTCTTCCCCGTTTACCAACGTTCCTGCCTGCGAGCCAGTGTCCTCAATGACCCATTTGCCGTGTTCGTTGCGGCGGACAACGGCGTGGTACCGGGAAACAACCGGACGGTCAATCCGGATGTCTGCGTCGGAAGCACGGCCAATGACCACTTTGTTCATGCGGTCAAGGGACATGATTTCCCCGGTGATGCAGTTTTCCAGATTGCAGGACTCTTTCAGTTCGTTTGCCATTTGCGGAATGATGATGTCTCCTTTGTTGCGGTCATCATAGGCAAAGGCCTCCGGTGCTGCCGGTTTATTGTAATTTCTGGGCAGGGTGTCTTTGGTATATTCTGCTTCTAACGGCAGTTCTTCAAAGAATTTGAAAACGGCGTTGCCGAAGACAACAATGTCCCCGTTTTCCAGGTATTTCCGGCCAATGACCCGGTCTTTGTTGACCAGGGTGCCGGTTTTACTGTTGGTGTCAAACAAAATCCATTTTCCATTCCGTTTGGTAATAACGGCGTGGAAACGGGATACGGTATTATAATTTAAAACGATGTCACAGGTGTTACTTCGGCCAATGGACGTTTCTGCCGTTTTCAACGGCATGCGGTCCCGGTTGGCAGCATTAATCAAATATCCGATGGTGCCGGTTTTCCGGTTGTTTTGGGACAGCACATAGGCGCAGATGGCTACCAGTGCCAGGGCCAGCAAAGGAAGAATCCAGCGGCTGACGGAAATGATAGAGGACACGTATTTCACCCCTTTTTAATGGAAATGAACTTCGTCAAAAATTATATAGAATCTACTGCTTAAAATCAAGAAAACCGCGTCCTTCTTTGCCTTTTTTGCAGGGCGTCTTGCTTTTTAAAACACAGTTTGCTAAAATTAAACCGACATATAGCATAGGCTGTGGCAGTTTTGTCTGCAGCAACGGAGTTATTGTAAAACTTAGGAGACTAAAAGAGGGGATTATCAAATGATTACTTCCGGATTATTTTTAATTGTATTCATCGTTCTTCTGTGCCTGGTAGGAGTAGGCTTAATTGCCGCTCTTTGCGGAATTCTCTTTGTTTATACCGGCCGTTCCATGAGCTATGACCGTTCTGCAAAGAAAATGGCCAAAGCGGGAAATAACGCAACGAACGCAGAATAATCTGCAAAAAAAGCAAACCCGGAGCTCGCTTGCAAAACAAGCGGGCTCTTTTTGCCGATACGGATACGAAAACAGATGGAATCAGGAAAGGAAACCTTCATGTCAAATGATTTTTACGCCATGCTTTCCCGCATGAAATACATTGACCGCTGGGCGCTGATGCGCAATACAGAGTCCGAAAGCCTAATGCAGCACTCCTTTGAAGTGGCGCTGCTTGCCCACGCTTTGGCCACCATCAGTAACGAACGCTGCGGGACCGCACTGGACGCAGACAAGGCGGCTGTCATCGGCCTGTTTCATGATGCCTCGGAAATTCTGACCGGGGACATGCCGACCCCGGTCAAATATTACAGTGAAGAAATCCGTCACGCTTACAAGGACGTAGAGCACATTGCCACGGAAAAGCTGATTACCATGCTGCCGGAAGATTTACAGCCGCAGTACCGGGACGTCATGGTCCCGCAGCCGGAAGACCGGGAACTTTGGAAGCTGGTCAAAGCGGCGGACAAGCTCAGCGCCCTGATTAAGTGTGTGGAAGAGGAAAAGGCCGGTAACCAGGAATTTTTAAAGGCTAGGGAAGCAACGGAAGAGTCCATTCACAAACTGGAGTGCCCGTCTGCAGAGCTCTTTTTAACGGAGTTCCTGCCAAGCTATTTGCTGACCTTAGACCAACTGAAATAGGAGGACGGAAATGGCATACAGCTGTGATTATTGCATGAATTTCCAGTGGGATGATGAACTGGAAGAAGAAGTTTGCTCCGTTGATATGGATGAAGACGAATACGTTCGACTGTTGGAGCACCATTATAAAGAGTGCCCCTATTTCCGTGCCGGAGATGAATATACCATTACACGGAAACAAAACTAAGCCTTATTTATTTTTAAGTTGTTCCCGGTATGGTAAACTCTAGAAAACAAAAAGGGGAGGCTGTCTTATGAGACTTTTGCTTGCGGAAGATGAACACATGCTGTCAGATGCACTGGTAACCATGCTGACCCACAGCAACTATTCGGTAGATGCTGTTTATGATGGTCAGGATGCACTTGATTACCTGCGTACCGGAGATTATGACGGTGCCATTCTGGATATCATGATGCCGAAAATGGACGGCGTAACCGTAGTCAAAAAGATTCGCGAGGAAGGATTTACCCTTCCCATTCTGCTTCTGACTGCCAAAAGTCAGGACGATGACGTGGTTGCCGGTCTGGACGCCGGTGCGGACGACTACCTGACCAAACCGTTTAAAATAAATATTCTTCTGGCCCGCATCCGTGCTATGACCAGACGGCAACCGGAGCTGAGCAATACGGTGCTCCAATTCGGCGATTTACAGCTGAATCGCTCGGATTACGAATTAAGCGGACCGGAAAGTGCCGTAAAACTGGCCAACAAGGAATTCCAGATGATGGAAATGCTGATGGACCATCCGGGCCAAGTTATTCCGACCGAACGCTTTCTGGAGAAGATCTGGGGCTATGACTCTGACGCGGAAATCAACGTGGTCTGGGTTATAT
>CAVFBE010000043.1:0-19121 GCA_963620745.1 Muribaculaceae bacterium
GTATGGAAATGACCAGGAAGAACATGATCATTTTGCGGAATTCTTCCCGGTTTGGTTTCGTCTTCATGTTTGTTTAACCTCCATGGCTGCAGAATTCGCAGCCGCAATAATCTTGGCGATACAGCCCGTGCTCTTTGGAAAGCACAATAGAACGTTTGTAACCGTCTTTCTTTTTAAAGTCCGATGGCAGAAACGGTACTCCGTACTGGTCCCCTAAGCGCTGCCCGATGGCATTCAGGAGGGCAGCGTTTTTGTAGGGGCTGACGGAGAGCGTGGTGCAGTACCAGTCAAAGCCGCCGGCTTTGGCGTAGGCTGCTGCACCGCGCAACCGCTGTTCATAACAGACATGACAACGGTTGCCGCCTTCCGGTTCCCGCTCCAGTCCTGCAACTTTTTGCAGGTACTCTTCGTGGTTGTACTCCCCCTCTACAAAGGAAATGGCGGAACCGGCGGCATTCATTTCTGTTATGAGCCGCTGCTGCTCCGCCTTGCGGTGGAGGTATTCCTCCGCCGGAGCAATACACGGATTATAGTAAAACACGGTCAAATTAAACCAGGGCTCTAAATATTCCAGGACATAACTGGAACAGGGTCCACAGCAACTGTGGAGCAGCAGCCGCGGCTTGTCCGTCAGCCCCGCCAGCACTTGTTCCAGCTGCTTCTGGTAATTTATTTTTTCCATCCGGATGTTTCCTCCAGGTCCTTGTACAGAGCCAGTGTAGCGGCAGCTCTTTCCTTCAGTTTTTGTCTCATTTCCGGAGGATTCTTCACCAGCATTTTATCTCCAAACTGGTTAACCCAGTTAAAGAAGCCTTCCGAATCAGAGGCATGTACCTTTGCCACAAACCGGTCCCCTTCCTGAAAAGAAATCGGCGTGGTCTGGCCGAAGCGGTCTACCACTTCATCCAGCAGCACATTGCTGCACAGCAGCTCTACCTTCACCGGCGTTCCGGAGAACCCGTTAAAGTTCTGTTCGGTATAATCTGCTACATCAAAGCCGTCTGTATAATTGCTAAACTCGGCACAGTCCCGTGCCGGTTCCTCTAAAATTTCCACGCCCACAATCCGGTCTACCCGAATCTGCATGAAGTTGTCATGGGTTTCCCTGTTACAAATGGCGTAGTACCGGTCATTAGACCAGATTAAGGCATACGGCGTCAGCGTAAAAATTCTTTTTTCGCGATGTGGTGCCTGTCCCGGCTCATAGCGGAACTTATAATAACTAAGGCGCACCTTTTTTCCTTTACTGATGGCCTCTGCCAAATCATTAATATAATAATAGGTCTTACTGTTTGTGGTTTTGGAATTCGGGCTAAAGTACACCGACTCCTGTAAGAATTCCCGGTCATAAATACTGAAATCCGACAGGATTTTTTCTGTCAGTGCCGTTGTCTTTTCCGCAGTAATGAATCCGGCAGAGCGGACCGCATCAATCAGCAGCCGGGCCTCCGGCAGCTGGAACTTCCGGTCTCCAAGGAATACGCCTTTTTTACCGGAAGAAACCCGTACAATGTCATACCCGTAATCCTGCAAAGCGCCCAGATCCGTATAAATGGATTTCCGTTCTGCTGTAATCCCGGACCGCTTTGATAACTGTGCAATAATTTTGTCGGAATTCAAAGCATGATTTTCATCTGTCAAATCCTTCAGGACATCCAACAGATATAACAGCTTTAATTTGGTATTTCTTTTTCCGCTATTCACCCTGTCACCCCCCAGGTCTTCTTATCTACCATAACTCTACCACCCCGGCACTTTATTGTCCATTCTTTTGGACATTACTCTGTGTTACAATGTCAGTGATGGGAGGCTTACTATGTTAGAACAACTACTGGAAAATCTGGATAGTCCGGAAGACAAACTTAGCTTCACCCAAATCTACAAAAAATATGAGCAAACCATTTTAAAGGTTTCCTATAAACACTTAGACAACCCTGCTCTTTTGGAAGACTGCATTCAGGAAACCTTTCTTCAACTTATCCCAGTGTATTCTACCTTCCTTGGTTTAAAGGAACCTCAACAAAAGAAATATTTAATTACCATTTGCAAACGTTGCGCCTACAAATTAAACAACAAGGAAACGGCCTCTTCTTTAGAAGAGGTGGCAGAAGAAGCACTGTATCGCCAGGAAGAGGCATCTTTTACAGACTACAGTCAGGCAGAATTGGTCATGGTCATCAAGGCCTTAAATGAAAAGTACAGCCTTCCGCTTTTATTAAAATATGCAGATGGATACACCAACGCAGAAATTGCCGAATTACTCGGTCTTTCCGAAAATCTGGTAGCGCAGCGGCTCCGTCGCGGCAAAGAAAAAATCCGTCAAGCCCTAGCAGGAGGTGGCAAGCATGACAGATGATCTGCTTTTAAGAAACGCCTGTATAGAAGCAAAACACCAACTGCTGGAAGAGGAACTACAGTCTCTGAACCAGCAGGCAGATGTGGTATTGCCTGCTACCATGCGAAGAAAGATATTAAAATCTTTAAACAAATTGGACGCCAAGCCGAAAAAGCCTCTGCCGGTTCAGTACCCCATCAGCTTAAAAAAGAATCTGAAAATGGGATTGTTAATTGCCGTCCTTCTGGTTTTGTTAACCATTGCCGTTATTGCTACCTCGCATGACTCTACAACAATTAGTTTTACGCCAACTGCGCAATCCGATTCTGTTGCCTCTGCTTTCACACCACCGGACGGATTTACTTTGGCCAAAGAAGAAGTTGGCAACGCAAGGCAGGAAATCCTCTTCTTAAATGACAGGAAAGAATTCATACTGATTACTACGCAGGAGGCCGGCCAAAAACATACGTTCAGCGCATCAGAGTCTACACCTGTCCGGATCACAGTCAATGGGCATATTGGGTACTATGTCATGGAAGATAATTATATTACTTTACTCTGGTGCACCGGTCAGTATGAGCATATCATTTGGGCTCCTTTAACCAGTAGTTTTACGGTAGATAATGCCATCCAGCTTGCCAATTCCAGAACGGAGAAATAGAAAAAAGAAAGAGCCGCAATTGCAACGACGCGCTACAATTGCGGCTCCTTTGTTTCAGTTAATATCCACCATCTACATACTTCCATGTAGTATCATTTTTTGTTTTGGCTAAAATAAACATCCAATCCCGACAGGTCGTTCCGGCTTCAAACACAGTAAATGGCGGAACGTCATCGGCAACTATAATGTTTCCTTTCAGAACCATTATTTTGTCATATTTTTCTGTCCCCCAGTCACCCTTCCTGTTTTTCTTGTAAAACTCCTTTGTTGCCTCCTGATCATAATGCAGTCCATCTAAGGTAAAATAGGATTCATAAAATTTATCTTCTGCCACCTGCCTGGCCTCTGCAATTTCTGTATCAGAATAATTTACCTGCGGTTTGCAAAGCACTGCCACAATAGCACCCGCTATTGCTACCACCAAAAGAACGATAAGAATCAACCGTAAATAAAACTTTTTCTTCACAAGAATCCTCCTTTACACTTTTAATATATATCTTCTACTTATAAGGTGCAAAAGAATGGCGTTTTTATGACAAGGGAATGACAAAAAATATGCTAAAATGTGTGGGAAGATATTTGTAAGAAATAACAAAGGAGATTTTCATGGAAGTCAGGAAAGTTCGGTATTTTAGTAAAGCATATCGGGATGTAGGAAAACTGTATCGCCAGGCATTTCCATTCAATGAACGAATGCCGGTCTGGCTTTTACGGGCCACTGCCTACGAAGAAACCACGGAGCTGCTGGCGTTTTATGATGATGGGAAATTCTTAGGGCTTGCTCACCTGACACAGGAAGAAGACACGGTTTTTGTCATCTTTCTTGCCGTAAACCCGGAGTTGCGCGGGCAGGGCAATGGTTCCCGCATCCTGGATTTTCTGAAGGACACTTATGCCGGGCAGGAATTGTACCTTTGCATAGAGCCGTTGGATGAATCCGCCAAAAATTATGACCAGCGAGTCAGCCGCTTACGCTTTTACGAACGCAACGGATTCCACCTGAGCGGCTACCGGGTCTTTGACCCCTCCGGACAATACGAATTGTTAAGCACCGCCAAAGTCATAGACGTCACCGGCATGGAGCTGATTTTAAAAAAGGGCAGCTTTGGGCCGTTCCATTGCACAATGGAAAAAAAATAAAGCAATAAAAAAGGACACACCGGTTAGGTGTGTCCTTTTTTGGTGCGCCCGGCGGGACTTGAACCCGCACACCGAGGTACATGCTCCTAAAACATGCGTGTCTGCCAATTTCACCACAGGCGCATCTGCTGGGATATTATAGCGAATATTTCTCCTGCACGCAAGACGGAACCCCGCCCTCTTTAGCGGTTTCCCTGATTGCTTTGTTCAGGCGATTCAGCACTTCTCTTTTGTTGGCGCTCCACGTGGGCGCCAACAGGATATTCTTGGGGCCGTCCCCGGTCAGACGATGGATGACAATGTCTTCGGGAAGAGCTTTTAGGATTTCACAGACATAGTGGATATAGGTGTCTTCGTCTAATGTGGTAATTCTTCCAGCCTTGTATTCTTCGGCAAAAGTGGTACCTTCCAGGATGTGGAGCAGTTGGAGCTTCAGGCCCCAGGTGCCCTGCCGGCAGGCATACTGCACCGTGGCCTGCATGTCATCCAGCGTTTCCCCGGGAAGGCCCAGAATGACGTGGGTTACTACCTTAATGCCGGCGGCGTTCAAGGCATGCACCGCGTCTGCGTAAACTTCGTTTGGGTAGCCGCGGCGAATGGCCCGAACGGAGTCCGGCTTGGTGGTCTGCAGTCCAAGCTCTACCCAGACGGGCTTCCTGGCCCGGAGTTCCGTCAGCATTTCCATGACCTCCGGGCCAAGGCAGTCAGGCCGGGTGGCAATGGAAAGCACGGCCACCTCGGGTCGGCTGACCGCTTCGGTGTAAAGTGCTTTCAGGCGGCCCAGGTCTCCGTAGGTGCCGGTGTAACTCTGAAAATAAGCAATATACCGGTCCGCACGGGACTTTCCGGCCACGCGGCGTTTGGCAAAATCCATTTGCTTATCCAGCGGCCAATCCGCCGGGGCCGCAAAGTCCCCGGAGCCGCCTTCGGAACAGAAGGCGCATCCGGAAACACCAAGGGACCCGTCCCGATTCGGACAGGTCCCGGCACCGGACAGGGAAAGCTTATACAGCTTTTCCCCGTATTCGTCTTTTAAATACTGGCTTAAAGAATAGTATTCCATGGTACTCTTATTTATTCGTATAATCTGGGAACCCGCTGGTTCAGGTCACAGGCAAACTCATAGTTAAAGCGGCCGGACAGTTCTCCAAGTTCATCCAGGGTAATTTCCTGGTTGCCTTGTTTACCGATCAGAACCACTTCATCGCCAATAGAAACGTGCTCCAGAGCAGTAACATCTACCATGCACTGGTCCATGGTTACGCGGCCCAGGATGGGACACTTTTTACCACCAATTAAGACATAGCCCTTATTGGAAAGGCTACGCGGATAACCGTCTCCGTAGCCAACAGGGACCGTAGCAATGACAGTATGTTCATCCTTGGTTACATAGGTAGAGCCGT
Source organism: Muribaculaceae bacterium (assembly GCA_963620745.1). GTDB lineage: Bacteria > Bacillota > Clostridia > Oscillospirales > Acutalibacteraceae > RUG420. The sequence continues at coordinate 5,540 of CAVFBE010000043.1, forward strand.
AACTTACGGTAAAGCCGGGGCCAACATCCTTAATATGGGAAACATGGCTGATCAGGCTAAGAACCGGTTTTGGCTGAATATACTTGTTGGAAACTTCATTGCTTGGACTAAAGCCGTACAGCGTGGCGCCAACGCGAACCATGTCTAAGAAGCCGTCTTCTTTTTCCATGGTGGCGGCAGAGTTGCACATATGGCGGAGATGGAAGTGGATACCCCGGTCTTCCAGGTCTTTGATGAAATCCAGGAAGATGGCTTCCTGGTGTTCCATACTGGTTTTATCCTTGCTGTCTGCCATGGCAAAGTGGGTAAAAATACCGTCTATGTCCACGTGGGGCAGTTCATTAATTTCCAGGATTTCCTGTTTGCTTTCTTCCGTTGGCTGGAAACCAAGGCGACCCATGCCGGTATCCACTTTAATGTGAATCCGCGCAGTGGTCTGCATGGCTACGGCAATTTCAGAAATGCGCTTTGCATCTACCAAATTGTCTACGGTTAGCAGAATGTGATTGGTAATGGCTTCCGGTAAGTCACGGAAGAAAACGTGGCCCAAAACCAAAATGGAGTTTTGCAAACCGGCCTTACGCAGTTCCATGGCTTCTTCCACGGTGGCAACCGCAAAACCATAGACGCCTTCTTCATTCAGTGCTTTGGCAACATGCACTGCACCGTGTCCGTAGGCGTCTGTTTTTACAATGGCCATGACTTTGACCTTGTCACCGACATGGTCCATATTCTGTTTCAGATTATACCGAAGAGCGTTTAAGTCAATTTGTGCGTAGACTCTCATTGGTTTTAACATGATACTGCTACTTCCTTTTTTTCCTGGAACTTGTGGTATAATTTTAATCCAGCAAACCTAAAAATACAATACGGGAGGCCGTTTTATGGAGCAAATTGCGCATATGGAAACCAACCTGTCCGGCAAGTTCGGCGTACCGCGGCAAAGCGGTGTTATTTCCGCTTTGCAGGGGCGTATTGTCTTTGAACCGGAATACAGAAATCCGGATGTCCTGCGCGGATTGGAGACTTTTTCCCATATCTGGCTGATCTGGCAGTTTTCAGAGGCGGTCCGTCCCGGAGAAAAACCGCCGGTAACGGTAAGGCCACCGCGCCTGGGCGGAAACACCCGCATGGGTGTGTTCGCCACCCGCTCCCCCTTCCGGCCAAACAATCTGGGACTGACCGTAGTTAAAATAGAATCTATTACCCTAGACGGGCCGGAAGGGCCGGTCATTACCGTCTCCGGCGTGGATCTAATGGACGGAACGCCCATCTTTGACATTAAGCCCTATCTGCCGTACGCCGATGCCGTGCCGGACGCCACCGGCGGATACACCGACACGCTGCCGGACCTGCAATTGCAGGTTGTCTTTCCGGACACCCTGCTGCAGCAGATTCCGGAGGCCTGCCGGCCGGAATTGCTGGGCATATTAAAACACGACCCGCGTCCGCAATATCAGCGGAAGCCGGGCCGTGTATATGGTCTAACCTATTTAAATTATGATGTAAAATTCCGCATTAATGATGCCGAGCACACCCTTACGGTACAGGACGTCATTAAAAAAGTGTAGGTCACCGAAAAACATGTTTTTATCTGGCCCTTATTTTGCCCTTAATGATCCAGCAAACCCAGTCCAAGGAAAGCAAAGTAAAGGCCGTCCTTGTTTACGTCTCCGCAAACACGGTCTGCCACCTTCTTTAAGGCGGCGGTGCCGTTGCCCATGGCAATGCCAAGGCCGGCATATTGGATCATTTCCATGTCATTCGGGCCGTCTCCAAAGGCAATGGAGTTTTCCCTTGCAATACCGGCATTCTGCAAATAAGCGTTCATACCGGCACTTTTATCTATACCGGCAAGGGTAATTTCCCCGTCACAAAAACGGGACAGCTTAAAGCTGGAATCCGTAATTTTAAAATATCCGTCCAGATCCTGTTCCACCTGCTCCGGTGCTTTACGGCAATTGTAGTAAAGCGCCTTTTCAATGCCCGGCTGGTTCCAGGGGTCCTTTACAAAATCAACGGTACCGTAAACCTTTTCCACTGCTTCTGCATTTAAGCCCTTTCCGCGGAATAGCGCCATACCGGCTTCTTTACACCAGCTGGCGGAATATAACTGCTGTTCGGACTGCAGGAAAAACGGCATCCGGTTTTCCTGGAAGTACTGTACCATCTGTTTGGTATGTTCTGTTTCAAATGTGGTAGAATAAATCAGCTTCCCCGCATGATAGACACTGGAACCGGCTGCCGTAATCATGCCGTCCACCAGATCCATGGGAAACCAGCTTTCCATCTGGCATAAAGCACGGCCGGTACAAATGACCATCTGATGACCATTTAAACGGGCCATCCGCAAGGCCTCCCTTGCGGATTCCGGAAAAACGCCATGGTAATCTATCAGCGTCCCATCCACATCCAAAAAAACAACTTTGTGTTCATCCATAGTGGTCTCTTCTTCTCCTTTATCAGGGAATTGCATTGCTGCAATACGGACCCATTATAGCAAATAAGTACGCGGTTTTGAGCGTTTTCTCTTGTCAAGTTTTTAACGTTTCTGTTATACTGAATCGCAGAAAAGAAAGGGGTAAAAAAATGGACAGCATCCTTTATCTTTATGACGAAGACGGCAATGAAATTGCCTTTGAATTTTTAGATGAAATAGACTACCGTGGTGGGCAATATGTTGCCTTACGCCCCACGGAAGGTGCCAGCACAGACGAAGTGCTGATTCTGTTGGTAGAAGGAGACGATTTCTCCTTAGTAGAAAATCCCAAAACGGTACAGGCCGTCTACCAACTATTCCGGGAATCCCACAAAGAAGAGTATGATTTCCGGGACTAACTCCTTCTGTCTCGGGAATGCCCCGAGGCAGGATTTTTTATTTTCTGGAGGAATGTGTACATGCATCAGGAATTTTTAATGGGGAACGAAGCCATTGCGTTAGGCGCTATGGCAGCCGGCGTCAACCTGGTTGCCGGCTATCCGGGCACCCCCTCCACGGAAGTGCTGGAAACCATTGCCAAGCGGAATCCGGGTCACATTCACGTAGAGTGGTCCATTAACGAGAAAGCCGCCATGGAAGTTGGCGCCGGCGCTGCCTATAGCGGGGCCCGTGTCCTGGTCACTATGAAGCAGGTCGGCCTGAACGTAGCCTCTGACCCGCTTATGAGTCTTTCCTACATTGGTGTCAAGGGCGGCATGGTGGTCATGGTGGCAGACGACCCGGGTCCCATCTCCTCCCAGACGGAGCAAGACACCCGCACCTTTGGACAGTTTTCCAAAGTGCCGGTTTTTGACCCGTCCTCTGTGGCAGAAGCCTATGACATGATTCAGGATGCCTTTGCTTTTTCTGAGCGATTCGGCACTCCGGTCTTTTTCCGAGCCACCACCCGCATAGACCATGGTTACGAAGCCATTTCCGTCAAAGACCCGGAAGAGCAGGAATCCAACACCCCGGAGGGCTTCCAGAAAGATGCCTCCTGCTGGGTTATTTTCCCACGGCTGTCTTTGCGCAACCATGGTCTGATTGAACAAAGAAACGCCGAACTGCGTCATACCCTTTCCCGGTATGACAAAAATCAAATCATTCCTGCTGTCGGAAGCTCTTCCAGAAAAGGAATCCTGACCCACGGCATTAACTTTGTCTATACCATGGACAATCTGGACCCGGAAAATCATCCGGCAGTTTGCAAAATTGCAACGCCATTCCCGTTCCCGGAGGATCTGGTACTGGACTTTGTCAAAGATCTGGATGAAGTCCTTTGCATTGAAGAACTGGATCCGGTTTTGGAACAGGAATTGCTGAAAGTGGCTGGAAAACATCACCTGAGCTTAACTGTAAAAGGAAAACTGACCGGAGACGTCAAGCCGGCCGGTGAAAATAATGTAGATTACATAGCGGAACTGCTTTGTGCCTTTTGGGATGGAAAACAGCCGAATCGCATGGGAACAGAAAATGTTCCAACAGACGTTCCGGAGTTGCCAATCCGGCCACCGGTTCTCTGTGCCGGATGTCCGCACAGAGCCAGTTTCTACGCCGTAAAAGAAGCCATGCTGGGAAAAAAGACCATTTACTGCGGTGACATCGGCTGTTACACCTTAGGGAATGCCGCGCCGCTGGACATGTGTGACACCTGCCTTTGCATGGGTGCCGGTATCAACATTGCACAGGGCGTTTACCACACGGAACCTGACACCAAGTGCTTTGCCTTTGTCGGAGACTCCACGTTCTTTGCTTCCGGCATTACCGGAGTTATTAACGCATTCTATAACCAGGCGGACATGACCCTGATTGTGCTGGACAACCACACTACGGCCATGACCGGTCAGCAGCCGCACCCGGGCATTGGTGTCACCATGATGGGCAAAACCGTTACACCGGTTTCCATTGAATCCGTTTTGCGCGGCATTGGCCTTACCACCGTTGTCACCGCTGACCCGCTCCAATTTGCGGAATCCGTAGAGCTAATCAAACAGGTCTCGGAAGAAAAAGGCGTAAAAGCCATTATCTTCCGTTCCCCTTGCATTGTACTGGCCAAGCCAAAGGGCCATTCCAAGGTAGACCCGGCAAAGTGCATTGGCTGCAAAGCCTGTGTAGAAGAACTGGGCTGCCCGGCGTTACAGTTTAAGGCAGACAAAGCCAGCATAGATACCACCCTTTGCACCGGGTGTACACTGTGTGAACAAATCTGCCCGGTCAACGCCATTTCCGGAGGTGAAAAGAATGTCTGAAACTAATATTCTCCTCTGCGGTGTCGGCGGACAGGGAACCGTTCTGGCCTCCCGCTTAATTGCCGCTGCCGCCATGAAGAAACACATTCCCGTAAAGACAGCTGAAACCATTGGCATGTCCCAGCGCGGCGGATCCGTTGTCAGCCATATCCGTTTAGGAGACGTTTACGCCCCACAGATTGGCCTTGGCAAAGCAGACCTAATCATTGGCTTTGAACCGGCGGAAACCCTGCGCATGCTGCCTTACTTAAAGGAAGGCGGCACCGTAGTGGTCAGCAACCGGCCGGTGAAACCGGTCAGTGCCAACATCGGCATTTCCACCTACAAGGAAGCCGAAATTTTAGCTTATCTGCAGGACCACGTACCGCATCTTTATCTGGTGGATGCCGACAGGGCACTGACTGCCCTCGGCAACGCCAAATGCCTAAACGTTGTTTTGCTTGGCGTTGCCGTTCGCAGCAACGTCCTTCCGCTTTCCGTACAGGATATTACGGAGGCCATCAAAGAAAAAGTGCCGCAAAAGTTCCGGGAACTGAACTTTGCAGCACTACAGTATGAAGCTACCCCTAAAGGAGAGTAACCACCATGCACATTAATCAAACGCAATTAGAGTTGGTAGACAAGCAGATCAAACGCCTGCTGGCTTCCGGTAATTTTTACGGAAAGCGTCTGGAAGAAGCCGGCATCACCGGCGTCCGGACCGAAGAAGACTTTTTAAAACTGCCCTTTTCCGAAAAGCAGGACCTTCGGGACGCGTATCCCTTTGGCATTCGCGCCTGCAAGGACGAAGATATTGTTCGCATCCACTCCTCCTCCGGCACCACCGGCACCCCGGTCATTATCCCTTATACCAAGAAGGATGTAGATGACTTTGCCACCATGTTTGCCCGTTGCTTTGAATTTGCCGGATGCAAAAAGACCGACCATATCCAGAACGCCACCGGGTACGGCCTGTGGACCGCAGGCGTCGGCTTTCAGGCCGGCATTGAAAAGTTTGGTGCCATGTGCATTCCCATGGGCCCCGGAAACACTGCCAAGCAGCTGCAGATGATGCAGGACCTTGGCACCAACGTGCTCTGCTCCACCTCCTCCTACGCCCTTCTGATTGCCGAAGAAGTGGAAAAGGAAGGCCTGCAGGACAAGATTCACATTGAGCGCATTATTACCGGCTCCGAACGCTGGGGCGAAAAAATGCGGGACCGCATCCAGGGCATCCTGGGCGCCGAACTGTATGATATTTACGGCCTAACCGAAATCTACGGCCCCGGCATCGGCATCAGTTGCAAAGAAAACAACGGCATGCACATCTGGGACGACTTCCTTTACGCAGAAATTATTGACCCCATTACGGAACAACCGGTTCCGGACGGACAGCTTGGCGAGTTAGTTATTACCACGCTGGTCAAGGAGGGTGCGCCGCTCCTCCGCTTCCGCACCCATGACATGACCCGCATTTTACCGGGTGACTGTGCCTGCGGTAGCAAGTTCCCACGCATTGATACCATCATGGGCCGTTCCGACGACATGATGAAAATTAAAGGCGTTAACGTCTTCCCCAAGCAAATTGAAGAAGTTCTGGCCACCTTCCCGGAAATTTCCAGCGAATATCAAATCCGTATTTCCCACCTGGAAGGCAAAGATACCATGCGTATTTACGTAGAAACCAACGGCACCGTAGACTTCCTTGACCTGGCCAAACGCATTGCCCAAACGGTAAAATCCAAAATCGGATTCACGCCACTGGTCAAAGTTGTTGAACTTGGCGTCCTGCCCCGCTCCGAAAAGAAGACCCAGCGTGTCTTTGATGAACGGTATGAATAGTCCCCATTTGATGATGGGTTTTCCACTTGGCACCGGCAATGATTGCCGGTGCCAGTTTTTATTTTACATAGCGAGTTTCATACACCTTCCATATACGCCCATCCCAGACACTGGGGATTCTTGTTTCCCCTTCATACTGCTCAATTGTATACGAAGTCAGCTTTTTTCCTTCTAAGCAAAAGGAAAATACTTCATGGGGGATTTTTTTTAAATTCGTTACACTAGAAAAATCGGAAAAATCTACAACAAGCTTTTCAGGAAAATAGGAATATTTCTCATGCCGTTCTTCCGAGAAGCGCTTTTTATGATTTTTATCTCGCCGCATGTCTTGCCCATCATCGTAAAACAAATCATATTCCATGATTCGATCTCTATCGTACACGCACCTAGATAAAATAAAACTTGTATCCTCTCCAGAGAAAACAGTTACTCCGATTTCTTCTGATTCCTCTTGGTAGATCATCTCCAAAGACCATATGTCACAGGAAAAATAATGCTTTACCATAATCAGATGGTCTTTTTCATCAAAACCGAAAATATAATCTGCAGGCTTCTTAGTCTTTCTTTTTAAAAGATTCCCCCGCTTTTGATTTCCAATAACGATATCCGATATTAAACTGGGACAATAATATCCGCGATGAAGTGTTTCTCCTCCGCGCCCATATTCATATCGAACAACTCGTTTCTCCCAAGACATTCTATTCTTTTCTGCAAAATCTTTGTATTTAGGAAGTACAGTTGTATCCATAAGCATGCCCTTCCCCTCCCTTTTTAAGAACTTTTTCATCTGTTAATAGATTTATCTCCTCCTTGGGTGCAGAAAATAAGTAATACTGTTTTCCAGATACAGTCTTCCTCGTTCTAATAACAAGCCATTTTTGAAGGCTTCCTGTTAAATGCATTTCCCATCCATCTGCTTTACTTTCTAAGAGAAGTAAAAGCACCGCGGACAAATCAGCCAAGCTTTTAGAGTTTACTGAAAAAATCATATTTGGTTTATCAAGTAGCGTTTTTCTTTTTAATATGAACTCGTTCCATGATTTTTCTCGTAATCTACTTTCTAATTTTTTAAGGTCTTTTCTTGTTCCATAAACATGTGCCTTACAACAGAAAACCCCTTCGACAAAAATTTTTTGCGTTAATTGATTCAACGTTTTGAATTCTTTTTCTTTCGACAAAAAAAGAGAAAATCCAAAATTTTCCGGAATCAAAATCAAGCCAAAAAGGTAAACCTCCCACCATATTTCCAGTTCTTTTTCATTCGCTCCATCTGACATATATCGAATAAAATTTTCCATATCGCTTGGAAACCCAAAATCATCATAAATAATTTCTAGTGCAGAAAATACATCCTCATATCTTTGGCGATCTAAATATAAAGCATATAGCAAAACATACTGTATTTCTTTTTGTGCTGTTCTCTCCCCTTCCGAAGAAATCTTCCCAGTTTCTTTTTGTATTAGATTGATAAGTTCTTCTCGTATGATTATTTTTTCATTATGTAAAAGTGCTATTTCCAACGCTGCTGAGTCATCCAGATGTTCTTCCAAAAAAGTCAAAGCGTATTCTATTACTTGACTCTCGTCAAAATACTCATACAAATACGCATAATAGGTAAAAATCCAATCTATTGATACTAAGTGTTTTGCAAATGACAAGGAAAATTTCAAAGATAATGAATTGTGGGTATTTATACTTTCAGAAACTCTTCTTGAAAGTTCATCATTTGTAATTTGCTTTTCCATTTATCACACCACCCGGTTTGAAGAATTGATGGCAAACATATCCTGCCTCATCTATGATATATTCAAAAACGCCTTTGATTCCGTTCAATTCACCTTTCACTTGAAGTAAAATTCGACGTCCTCCGTCTATACGAAAAACTTTTCCTTTAGCAAGTTGTCGACGACTTAAATAACTTGCAGCCCTATGGTACAAATCCGTCTTTTTAGCCGACTTAATCCGTGTGGCCTTAACAATATAATCCGCGACTTGTGAAGCAGTAATGTTGTTTCCCTTATTAAAGCCAAGAAGCCAAAGTGCGATTTTGGGTACCCTAGGTAAAACATTGGGATGCGTTGTTAAAAATTTTACAGCTACTTTGACCAACTTGGCACCAGCAAACCAGCCCAAAACAGCACCGCCAACAACCACGCCACTACGAATAGCCCAATATTTCCACCCACTTTTATAACCGAATTTTTTTGCAACATAGTCACCAAAGAACCAGCCGGCCACTCCTCCAAGTACAGCAAAAATCCATTGAATGGGAGTACCAAATGTGCCTGTTGGATCAAAACCACTAACCGGATTGTTTTCGCAATACGCAAACGGGTTATAGCTGATTTCTGATTCCGTAGTTCCAATATAATTTACGTCATCACTATTCAGAAATCTTCCGGTTTGGGGATCATAGTATCTGCTTTGCAAGTAGTAAAGACTTGTCTCTGTGTCGTAATAATATCCACGATATCGGAACGGATTTAGATTGCCCAAAGTTTCATTTCCGGTAATGGAAAGCACTTTGCCCCAGGGGTCATAGGTATACTCCGTTTGCATTGCTCCATTGGCATCTGCTATACCGGTAATGTCTCCCTGCAAATTCTTTATGTAACCGTACAGGTTATTGGCGTATTCAAAGCCGATTACACTACCGTCACTGTCATAGTAGAAATACAGGTTATTGGTTCCATCGGTCTGGTAAATTACGTTGGCATCATTTAAATAATATTCTGTTGTGGTATCACCAACTGTTTTCCTGATTCTAATTCCGTCTTCATTATAAGCAAAGCTGACATTGTCAATGGCAGAAAGCTGTCTGCCGAAAGACCAGGAAAGCGTTTTTCCAAGATACGAAGTCGGATTGCCAACCACATCATAGCTGATACTCTGACCCTTATAGCTTACCAACTTATCCGGCCAAGTTGTGTCATATGTGTAGGTTGCCGTTTCCGTTGTCTGCTCTACGTAAGCCCTTGTGCCATCTGCGTTAACAGTAACTGCATATTCTTTCCGACTTAACAGATTTCCTCTGGAATTATAGGTATATTCCCATTTCGTGGTATTATTTTCTGCGCTAAGCAACTGTCCGTTGGCATCATAGGAATACGTAGTCTGTTCCGTAGAAACCTGCGTTTCTCCTTGCGCTCCCCGGGTCCTTCTGGTAAGTGTCTCCGAAGTAATATTTCCACTTGCATTATACCCATAATTGTAGCTTAACTTCAAATCATTAAGGGTGTTCTCTAATGCCGTTACGGCTCCCGTGATTCCATAGCCATAACTTGTTGTTACGCTATTTGTTGTTTGGTTACCTCCACTTCCGCCAATCGGGCTGAACGTAATACCACTCACGTTCCCGTTTCGGTCTTTTTCCCTGGTCCTGGTAAACCGGGTTGTCCCACTTTGGGAATAGGTATCTACCATATCTCCGGAAACCAGCTGATACAGATCTGTTCCAAGTGTAATCTTGGTTCCGTTGGAACTATTCGGGTCTGTATCTGTCTTTTCTAATGTTTCTACACTATACTTTGTCTCTTCCCCTGCCTTCACGGTTGTCTTATTTTCTTCCAAAATCCGGACGACCTGATTTACAACATCTGCAGCGGTGGTAACGGTAATGTCTCCGTTGCTGTTTTTTGTATAGGAGAATTGGTATTTTTCCGCATCTCCGTCTTTCATCTGCGTTAATTCTTTTTCTTCATTATAAACACGATTTACCGTACTTCCATTTCCGTAAGCAGCAACAAGCACATTCTGTTCCGGATCTGCTGAGTACGTATAGGAAACCAACGTCTGACTACCGATCCCGGCTGTCAAAATGCTACCAAGGGTATTGTACGTGAAGGTGTATCCGTTATAGGTGTGATTAGTCAGGTTCCCAAACAAATCATAAGCGTATGACGCAGTAGTTTGATCTGCTCCGGTCCGACTTTGCAGTCGCCCGTTTGAATATGTATATGTTGTTGTCCCTTCCGCATTCACAACTGTAAGAACGTTGCCGTCCTTATCATAGGTATAATTTGTTTGATTAGCCGGACTGGTTCCTTCCTGTATGGAAAGACTGTTTTGTCTTCCCAACAAATCATATCCGGTTTCTGTAGTCAGGTTCTCCATATCCGGTGCAGAATAAACCGTTTTCACGCATTGTCCCCAGGCATCATAGGTGTATTCCACCTGACTACTGGTTGTTGTTGGAACTAAGGAACCTGTTTCCGCATCTTCTGCATAAGTAATATGGGAAACTATTTTGCGGAGAAGGTTGCCTAAAACATCGTAAGTATATTCTTCTCCATATTCCTGCAGCCAGGCTCCGGTATTAGAGAGAATGGCATAGGTAGCAAGTTTTCCTGTTGTCGTGTAGGAATAGGTATATTTCTTGGTTGCCACCGCTTCTGCTTGCGCATACGTAGTTTCTCCCGTTACGGAAAGTGCACCTGCGGGAACAAGTAGTTTCTCTGTTAATTGTTCCTCATTGTCATAGGAATAAAAACTGTATGAGCCGTCTTCATTTTGATCATATAGTGGCCTTGCTTCTGCGCTTGAATCCGAATCATCATCTCCTGGTTCCTCTTCGCCGCTTTCTTCTGTCCCACCGGTTTCCGGTTCCCTTTGAATAACGTAACACCGATTAGAAATCACATCATTTTCCGTGACAGCGAAATTGATGTTGTCCGGATGATACGTAGCCTGTTCAGAGTAAGAATCAAAGCCTGCCGAACCCGGATCAAAACCATCCGCATAATAACAATAGTCCGTTACGCCTTTACTGTTATCCAAGGTCACTCTACCAAGATTATTTGGTGTGGCCGCATTTCCGGAAGCAGCGTTGTCATCATAGGTGAAACGAACAAAAGAATTGTCTTTATAAAGGATTCGCTTTACCCTGCCGTTCCCATAATCAATGGTGGTATCGTCATTTCCCGTCATGCGGCCATCTGTGTAAACATAGGTAAAAACATTTCCTGCCGCATCCGTAAAGGTTCCAAGCATTCCGTTTGTCCAAGTATACGAAACTGTTTTACTACCAACTCCGCCACCTGAAGAATTGCTTGCGCCATTACTGTCGCTCCCCGCTAAATCATAAGTAATACCCGTTGGATTTCCCTCTGCATTCAATGTTACAGTGGCTGTCCCACCCAGTTTATCTGTAATAACAATACTGGATGCCGTTCTGGTAAATGTGGCATGCGTCGTTTCACTTTCTACGGCAACCAGATTCCGATCTGTATCAAAGTAACAGGTCACATCATCTTCCTGTAATTTGAAATGGTATGTCTTGTCATAGATGGTTCTAAAAAGAGTTTCCAGTTCCTTTCCTTCATTATCCACATATTTGTTTGCGGCATTCAAGAGATAGAAATGCTGTTTTCCACCAAAGTCCGTGTAAACATATCCATTTTGGATTTGCTCCAATTTGGCATTCCAAGTAAAAGACCAGCCGTCTGTACTGGAATACGTTCTTCCAATCTGGAACGGCAACAAATTGGAGCCTACAACCATATCCTGAAAACTTGCCGTATATTCCCCAAGTCTGGATTTTTTAACAAGAGAAACTTCTTCACTGACATTTCCGGCAGCATCTTGTACTCTGGCATAAATAGTCGTATCGGCCGTATTTACCAGTTCCAGCGGCTCCGTGTACTCCTGCCATTCTCCATCCCCGATTTTGTATTGCACCTCCTCCGGCGATTCAGAATTCTCATCAAAAGTAAAGCTCCTGGCTCGCACGAAGATTTGATTCTCTTCCTCATAAATATCAGGTTTGCTTGGTGCTGTGGTATCTGCTGTTGCAAGCAGAATATTTTCTATGGTTTCGGAAACAGTTGCAGTATTTCCGGCTAAGTCTGATGCCGTAACAGACAGTGCCCCATTGCTTTCATAGGTCCGGGTAATTGTTGTGCTGGTTCCACTGGCAGACTCTTCTTCCCCGTTTACTGTTACACTTTGCAATCCGGCATTGTCCGTAATGCTTACACTTGCCGTGACAGTTCCATAGGTTTCCTCTTCCGGATTCAGACTAATTTCTATTTCCGGTGCTTCCTTATCTATCTTGTCTATGGTTATCGTTTGTGGCGCTGAAATATTTCCGGCATAATCTTTTGCCTTAATAACCACCTCTTGATTAGAAGCAAAGGTCTTCTGATTGCTGGTTTGCCATGTAAAGCCATTATCAAAGCTGTAGTACTCTACCCCATATACATTGTCTGTTGCAGTAACCGTAAGGGTCACGCTATCAGATGTATATTCTGTGGCATTGCCGGAAACACCTGTAATGGTTGGAGCTGTCGTGTCATTTGTATAATTAATAATGGCATACGGACGATACGCTGAAGTACTGTGTTCCTTTGTTGCAAAGGCACGCCATAGATATCGATCTGCCGAGTTACTGTCCATGGAAGCAAATATAATTCCCTTATTCGGCCGATTGGTTGTCCAAGCCTTAACGGCATTGGAAATATCCATGGCATACCAGTATCTGCTACCACTGATATCCGTGGAAGTTGAATCAATAATTCTGGTTGGCATGGATACCGTGGAAGAACTACCGGGCAAAGTGAAATATCTGGTATGTGTTGGTTTGGTATTCCAGTTGGCAGAAGACTCATACCAGGTACTTGTAATCAGGTATGGATAACAAACAATATCCGAGGTACTTCCGGTTGTTTCTCTGAGGTACAGCTTGGCAGACGTTATTTTGGCATACGACTCCAAACCATCCGGAAGCCAGAAATAAAACATCGCCCATCCGTACCCATAGGACGGAGAGCGACCAAAGTTTGCCGTTGGATTTGCACCATTGATAGTGGCAGGTTTTCCGGAATATAAAGCCGTATCAAATCTCATGGTAAGATTTGATGTCGTCGGATCAATAATAACCGGATATTCTGTTGTTTCTGCGGAAAGATATTCTTCCGGAACAGTAATTGTTAAATCATAGATCCTGGAAGCACTTGATGCACTGTTGGTTTCTTTTTCTTCCAGAGAATACACGCACTGCACAAAGTGCTCACTGGTTGGGTCAAAACCACCACTG